>NZ_JAGQCO010000002.1:0-134576 GCF_024346235.1 Cyanobium sp. BA5m-21 | reverse complement strand
TACAACGGTGGTCCTTTCCAGCTGGTGGTCTTCCACTTCCTGATCGGCATCTACGCCTACATGGGCCGCGAGTGGGAGCTTTCCTACCGCTTGGGCATGCGCCCCTGGATCTGCGTCGCCTACAGCGCTCCTGTGGCCGCAGCATCTGCCGTGTTCCTGGTGTATCCCTTCGGTCAAGGCTCCTTCTCGGACGCCATGCCCCTGGGCATCTCCGGCACCTTCAACTACATGTTGGTGTTCCAGGCTGAGCACAACATCCTGATGCACCCCTTCCACATGCTGGGAGTGGCTGGTGTATTCGGTGGCAGCCTGTTCTCCGCCATGCACGGTTCACTTGTTACCAGCAGCCTGGTGCGTGAAACCACCGAGAGCGAGAGCCAGAACTACGGTTACAAGTTTGGCCAAGAAGAGGAGACCTACAACATCGTGGCTGCTCACGGCTACTTCGGTCGCCTGATCTTCCAATACGCCTCTTTCAACAACAGCCGTAGCCTCCACTTCTTCCTGGCTGCCTGGCCCGTGGTTGGCATCTGGTTCACCGCCCTTGGCGTGAGCACGATGGCCTTCAACCTCAACGGTTTCAACTTCAACCAGTCGATCCTCGACGGCCAAGGCCGTGTGGTGAACACCTGGGCAGACGTGCTGAACCGCGCTGGTCTGGGTATGGAAGTAATGCACGAGCGCAACGCTCACAACTTCCCGCTTGACCTTGCTGCTGCTACTGCCACACCCGTGGCACTGACCGCACCTGCAATCGGTTGATAGTCAACAGCCCAGCTACGGCTGGGTAATACGGAATCCCAAAAGCTCCCTTGAATAAGGGGGCTTTTTTGTTGCATGGGTGGTTGGGCTTGGTGGGCAGGATGAATATCAACCGCAAATAGGAAAAACATCAGAGCAGCCCCTACCCTGAATGCGCAAGTTGGCGCCGGCCATGCGGATTGCTATTTCTGGATCCCATTCCCTCGGGAAGTCCACGGTCGTAAATGATTGGGTTGCGCTTAATGGCGACTACATGCGCGAGGAGGAGCCATATCGAGTTCTTAGCTTGCGGGGTCCCTATGAGATTCTTTTTCGCGATGCCTCCACGCGATTGCATAACGGGATTCAGCTTTACTACAGCATTAGCCGTCTTAATCGCTATTCCACGCCTGCCCAGCAGGTCATCTTTGACAGGGCACCAGTTGATTACATTGCCTATTCCCAGTACACGGCAAACCAGCGTTCGACTGATATTGATGACGACTTCGTCATGTCAATGGTCTCTGCGGTAAGGGAATCTTTAGATCGTCTTGATATCTTGGCCTTCGTGCCTCAGTCTGATGATTGGCCGGTGGCCATGGAGGATGACGGTATTCGTCCGGTCGATCATTCCTACCGCGACGAGGTAGACGCTATTTTTAAGCAGATTTATCGAGATGGTCGTTTTGATATTTTGCCGAAAACGAGTCCGCCGTTGTTAATTGAGCTGGTGGGCTCGCCCGAGCACCGTTTGCTGCAGTTGGCCCAGGCGGTTGAGCAAGTGCAGGTCGAAACCCCCTGACGTTAAGGAGCTGTGATCAGGCTTTCGCTATTGATGTTATTTTTTAAGCCGGTGATCGGATTTGAACCGACGACCTACTGATTACGAATCAGTTGCTCTACCCCTGAGCTACACCGGCAGCTCAATGAAATTAGCATTCAGGGGTTGGCCTTGATGGGACGGGTAAGTGATGGGATCCAAGCCAGATTCAATTGATCCCGCCCTTAAGGCGAGGTTGCTCCAAGAAGCTCGTACCCCCTGGCGTGGTCTGCGGCGCGGTCTCTGGGTGGCCTTGGCAGCTTCTGGTGCTGTGGGGTTAGCAACGATGGCAATGCGATTGGCAAGCGGAGCTGAAGTTGCCTCAACCGACTTGCTGATCCAGGTCGGTGCGCTCAGCTTGTTCGGCAGTCTCTTCTGGTTGGATCGCAACCGTGTCGGCGACTGAAGACGCTTCAGGTTGGACGATAACCTCTGCTGCTCGAGCAGCAGGCAAGTCGTCAATTACCGGTTTGGCTGGTGCTGCCTGTCTGGCAACCGGCTGGGTGGTCAGAAGCGGGTTCAGCAGCAACAGGGGCAGTCCTAGGGACATTCGCTGGCTGACGAGCTGCTGCAGGCTCAGGGGTGGACGCTCAGGGAGGGTGGCGGGGTTGCGGATTAGCAGGGCGCTTGCCTGGATCAGCTGTTGCCACTGCCAGGTAATTACTGCTAGCAGCGGGCAGGCCACCAGCAGACTCACGAAGCGAGGGCTGGCGGCCAGTGGGGAGAGCGGCGTAGCTAGGGCGGCGTGCTGGTCTATCCACCAAAAAAGGGGCAGCAGGGCTGCAGCGCCAGCTGCCATCAGGAGCTTGTGCACCAGGCTGCTCTGCAGTGCCGCCAAGCTGAGCTGGGCCCCGCTCCTGGCTTTGATTGGTACCTGGATTACCAGCAAAGAGCAAACGTCGGCTGGGCGCTGCCAGAGCAGGATTGCTGGCCCTAGGGCGCCGATTGCCCAGGCCAGCATCCGCTCCAGCCCAGGCAGGGGGCCAGGATCAGCCCCCGCCAGCACAAGTACCAACCCCAAAAGCTCCAGTGGCACGGCCCCAAGGGCCACCAGCTGGAGCCAGAGCAGGGGCTCGCTGCGGGGGTTCACGGAGGTCAGATGGTGAGGGTTCGGCGCTGGGTGGCCAGTTTGAACGCCTCCACCCGATCCCCTTCCTGCCAGCCGGTGTAGCGGTCGGTGCCGATGCCGCACTCGAAGCCGGTAGCAACTTCCTTGACGTCGTCCTTGTTGCGACGCAGGGAGTCGAGGTCGCCCTCGAACACCTTCTCCTTGCCGCGCCACACCCGCACTTTGCAGTTGCGTTGCAGCTTGCCGCTGGTCACATAGCAACCAGCCACGGCACTGCGGCCAATGGTGAATACGGCGCGCACCTCGGCTTCGCCGAGGGACTCCTCCACCAACTCCGGCTCCAGCAGGCCTTCCATAGCCATCTGGATGTCTTCCAGCAGCTTGTAGATGACGTCGTAGTCGCGCACGTCGACGCCGGTGGCATCGGAGGCGCGTTTGGCGCCAGGGGCCATGGAGGTGTTGAAGCCAACGATCACGGCGCCGGAGGCGGCGGCTAGATCGACGTCGGTTTCGGTGATCTCGCCCGGTGCGGAGAGCAGAACCCGCACCTGCACCTCGCCCTGAGGGAGCCGCTCCAGGGAGCCGAGAATCGCCTCCACGGAGCCCTGCACGTCAGCTTTGAGGATCAAGTTGAGCTCCTTGAGCTCGCCCTCGCTGGCTTGGCCCGACATCGAGGCTAGGGAAACCCGGCGTGAAGCCATTTGCTGGGCAAGACGGGTGGCCCGTGCCTCGTTGGCGCGGTCGCCCACCACCGAGCGGGCGGTCTTCTCATCTGGATAGACCTCAAATTCGTCGCCAGCGGTTGGGACTTCGCTGAAGCCGAGGGCTTCAACGGCATAGGAAGGACCTGCCTCCTTAACCCTCTTGCCGGTGTCATCCACCATGGCTCGCACCTTGCCCAGTACCGGGCCGGCTGCCAGCACGTCACCAGCTTTGAGGGTGCCGTTCTGAATCAGCAAGGTGGCAACAGGACCCTTGGCCTTGTCGAGGTGAGCCTCGATCACGGTGCCCCGAGCCATGCGGTTCGGGTTGGCCTGAAGGTCTTCCACCTCGGTGACCAGCAGGATCATCTCCAGCAATTTGTCGACGTTCTCACCTCTGAGGGCGCTCACAGGCACCATCACAGTGTCGCCACCCCAGTCTTCAGCCACCAGTTCGAGGCCGGAGAGCTCCTGTTTGACCCGGTCGGGGGAGGCGCCTTCCTTGTCGATCTTGTTGATCGCCACCACGATCGGCACCTTGGCGGCCCGGGCATGGCTTATGGCTTCCAGGGTTTGGGGCCGAACACCATCATCGGCTGCCACCACCAGCACAGCCACGTCAGTGACCTTGGTGCCGCGGGCCCGCATGGCGGTGAATGCCTCGTGGCCCGGGGTGTCTAGGAAGGTGATCTTGCGTTGTTCGCCTGCGTGGGGGATCTCGACTTGATAGGCGCCGATGTGCTGGGTGATGCCGCCGGCTTCGCCCGCTGCAACCCTGGTTTTGCGGATTGCGTCCAGCAGGCTGGTCTTGCCGTGGTCGACGTGGCCCATCACGGTCACCACGGGTGGGCGACGGATTAGGTGGGCGCGATCGCTTTCCTCGATCATCTCGACCGTCTTGGCGGCCGCTGCCTCGACGTCGTCTTCGAGTACCGGTACGCCGAATTCCTCGGCCACCGCTTCGATTGTGGAGAGATCAAGGCTCTGGGTCACCGTGGCGATGACGCCCTTGAAGAAGAGGCTCTTGATGATCTCGGAGCTTTCCACGCCGAGCTTTTCGGCCAGCTCCTGCACGGTGAGGTTGCCCTCCGGCACGATCAGCATTTCGGGCCGAACGGCCTTGGCCTCGCGGGTTGCCCGCAGTTCCATGGCCCGGCGGCGCTGCCTCTGGCGGGTGGTTTCCTTCTTGCGCTTGCGCATCGCCGCCATGGGTTTGGCGGCAGGGGCGGGTGCGGTGCGGGGCTTGGCCGGTCGGGCCAGGCTGGCCTGCAACACATAGGCCTCCTGTTCACCGGCGTAGCCACCGGTTTCAGCCGTGAGCGCATCATCGTTTTCGCCGATGATGTGAACCTTGGTGCGCTGCTTTTGCGGCGTGCGGCTGCGCAGGGCCTCCAGTTTGGCGCTGTCGTCCCAGTCAGGGCGACGGGGGCGTCCTGCTGCACCAGCGGGAGTTGGCGCCCGGAAGCCAGGCCTTCTGGGGGCTGCTGGCGGGGTTGCGCTAGGTCGCACCAGTTCCGGGGTGCCGCCGGGGCTGCTGGGTGCACCTGCTGGGGCTTCGCTGCGGTCGCCGGGGCGCCGCGGCGGCGGAGCTGTGGGGCGGCCGGAGGGCTTCTGGAGCTGCATCAGCTCGCCAGGCGCCATTGGCTTGCGCATGCCGGCTGGCATACCCGGACGGCCAGGTGCAGCCGGGCGACCGGGAGCTCCCAGGCCAGTAGGTGCTCCAGGGGCTGCGCTATCGCGGCGAATCGGCTTGCCGACAAGCTCCAATGGGGTTGGGCCAGGACGGCCCCCAGCTCCAGGCTGGCCGGGACGGGTTGGAGCTGGCACGCCAGCGCGTTGGGGGCTGGCGGGACGCTGACTCAGGGGCGCCCTGCCTGCGGGCGGAGCCGGGCGGCTGCTGGTGGTGCCCGCAGGGGTGCTGATGGGCCTACCTACCAGCTGGGGCTTGCCGGGCGCTGGCCGCATCGGCAATTCCGGTTTGCGGCTCGCAGCTGGTGCCGGGGCTGCAGGGGCCGGGCGGGACGGGGCTGGTGTGGCGGGGCGAGCTGGTTTGGATGCAATCACCACAGGCTTGCTGGGTGAGGCAGCAGCGGGCCTTGCTGGTGCCGGTGGCTTGCTAGGTGCCGGTGGCTTGCTCACCAAAATGGGCTTGCTGGCAGCCGCCGGCTGTTTTACAGCTTCTGGTGCTTTTACAAGCTCAGGCTGTTTGGCAGCCTCCGGCTGCTTAGAGACCAGCTGAGGCTTGGCAATCACTTGTGGCTTGGAGGCCAGGGGTGGCTTGCTTGCCAAGGGCGGCTTGTTGGGCTGGGCTGGCTTACCCGCAGGAGCTGCGGCAGGACGGGCCGGTGGCATGACCGGCTTGGCTGCCGCCGGAGCGACCGGCCGGGGGCTGGTGGCTGGCTGGGGAGGGGCGGGTGATGTGACAGCGGTGGTCTCAGCCTTTTTGACGGAGAGGATCGCTTTCGGTGGAGCTGCAGAGGCCGGCGCCGCCGCCTTGCTGCCGTTCGAGCCGCCCTCGATCAAGGAGCGAATCCGTGTCGCTTCGTCGTCGCTGATCGAGCTGCTATGGCTCTTTGCCGCAACCCCCAGCTTCTCGGCGGCGTCGAGCACGTCCTTGTTCTCCAGACCTAAGTCCCGGGACAGCTCATAAATTCTGACTTTGCCGCTGCTGGTCATTCAGGTCTCCATGGGTCGGGGCCCAAGGGCCGCCATGCGGGGCCGAGGGGCACACCAGGCCGCACGCGCGCTGCGGCCAATGTTCATCTTGCCTCAGAGGCGAGATCGGCGCCTGGGGTCAGGCGCTTTTCCAGCGTTTCGACAATTGCATCTGCAACCTGGCAGCGCAGGGCCCGCTGCAGACGCTTACGTCGTTTCGCCTCTTCTAGACACGCCTGGTTGGGGCAGAGATAGGCCGAACGGCCCATGCCCTGATCCAACCCGAGTCCCCCTTCGGCCAGCCGAATTACCCGCCAAAGCTGCTGGCGATCCAGCAGCGCGCGGCAGGCAACGCAGCGCCGAAGCACGGCACGGCGACTCACCGGGCCTCTGCCTCGGTTGCCTGGGGCGCCTCCTCTGGAGCGGGCTCATATTCGGCCTCGGCCACCTCCTCTTCCTCGTAGTAACCGGCTTCGTCTTCTGGCAGCGGATATAGCTCCCGCAGACGGGCATCCTCCTCGGCTCGGGCGGCCTGTTCGATTTCAAGGCGGGCTTCGGCTTCGGCCTGAAGAGCCTCCTCCTCTTGCCGCTGAGCAATCAGCTCAGCCACGACCGCATCTTCCGATGCCTGGTCGTATTCGCCGGCATTTTTGATGTCGAGCTTCCAGCCGGTAAGGCGGGCGGCTAGACGCACGTTCTGGCCTTCGCGGCCAATGGCGAGGCTGAGCTGATCGGAGGGAACCAGCACGTGGGCGTGCTGGCCTTCAGGGTCGACCAGGCGCACCATCTCAACCCTTGCCGGGCTGAGGGAGTTGGCGATGTACTGGCCCGGGTCGGGCGACCAGCGAATCACGTCGATTTTCTCGCCACGCAGCTCGTTCACCACTTGCTGAATTCGGGAGCCGCGGGCGCCAATGCAGGCACCCACTGGATCAACTTCGCGCTCCACTGAGTCGACGGCCACCTTGGTGCGCGGGCCGACTGATCGGGAAGGGGGATTGGCTTCCCTGGCTACGGCGACGATTCGGACCGAACCCTCCTGGATCTCGGGAACTTCATTCTCGAACAAATAGACCACCAGGCCCGCGTTGGAGCGACTCACGAATAGCTGGGGGCCGCGCCGCGCCACCTCGCTCACTTCCTTGAGGAACACCTTGAAGGTGGCATTTGCCCTGTAGTTGTCGTTCGGCAGCTGGTCGCGGCGGGGGAGCTCGGCCTCAACCTCGGGGCGACCCAGGCCAGAACTCACGGCCATGATCACGCTTTGGCGCTCGAAGCGGATCACCCGAGCGGTGAGCACGGGATCTTCCAGGTCGGCGAACTCCTCTTGGATCATGCGGCGCTGCTGGTCACGCAGCTTCTGAGCCAGCACCTGCTTGGTGGTGGCGGCGGCCATGCGGCCGAAGTCGTCTTTCTCCGGGGTGACATCCAGCACCACCGTGTCGCCGATCTGGGCGTCATCGGCAACCTGCTGCACTTCGGCAAGGGCGATCTGGTGGTCTTCGCTCTCAACTTCCTCAACAATTATCTTCGAGGCCAGAACTCGGTATCCCTCCTCCTCCAGGTCCAAGCCCACATCGAAGTTGGAGAAGTAGTCCTCTTCGAAGGGGTCTTCGCTGATCCCGAGGTAGAGGGTGCGGCGGTAGCGCTCGTAGCCCTTGAGCAGGGCTTCCCGCAGGGCAGCCTCCACTACGGCGGGCGCAAGTTTCTTCTCGTCGCTGATGTCCTCGATCAGGTTATTCAGACCGGGGAGCAGAACCAGGGCCATGGATCAGGGGTGAGAAATGGTCAGGGAAAGGTCAGTCGGACTCGGATGGGGTGACCAGGCAGACGCTGATCACGGAGTCTCGGGGGATGCGCTGAGTGCGGCCGCGGATGTTGATGTGAACATCCGTCGCATCGCGCTCTAGGAGGAGCCCTTCGCGCCCTTGGTTGTCACGGCAGAGCACGACAACAGGAAATCCGCGAAATGAGCGGAAATCACGATCGTCGCGCAGGTCGTCGCTGACGCCAGGACTGCTGACCTCCAGCACATAAGCATCACCAAGCAGCTCAGCTGCCTCGATCGCCTCGGCCAGCGGTGCACTAAGGGAAGCGCACTCATCCAGGTTGATGTCACTGCCATCAGCCCGCTGCACCAGCACCTGCACCGTCATGGGGATGCGATGGGTGAAGACATGCACTCCTTTGAGCTCAAAGCCAGTAGCCACCACAGCCGCTTGGGCTAGGCGCTCCAGGTCTGGCAGGAGAGGGTGGGGCAATGGGGCGGGGAAGCTGGGGGCAGGTGGCCCGCCGGCTTGTGCAGTACTAAAACTGCCCTACAAACCACAGCTGTTCAGCAAAAAACTGAACTTTTAGCGAAGCGCTGAATGCTCAGCGAGGCGCCAAACCGTGATTAGAGGGTACGCCCGCCGGGCAAGCGATAACCCTAGGGGATGGACGGCTCACGGGCCAGGAGCCGCCGCCGGAGGTATTTCGATGATCGGGGCTTCGGCGAAGTAATCGCTTTGTTGGACGGTGCCCCTTTGGCTGGCGTCCTGATTCAGGCACTGTGCTTGCTGTTCGCCGGTGCGCAGGTATTGGCATACCCGTGCCCAGAGCTTTGCCCGGGTGCCCGGGCCTCCCTGGCTGAAGTGCACTAGGTCGTTGCCGCCAACCATGCCCTGGATTTCCACCTGGCAAAGGCTGCATCGCTGACGCGTGCCGGGGGGAATGGCTGTCATAGCTGCTGTGCGATCTGGATTCAATTTAGGTCGTTACAACCGCCTTCCTGCCCCTATCCCCAATCCCTGCCGGCTTGATGGGCTCCCTAGCCTCATAGCCATGCGTCAAAGAGCGTCGATGAAGTGGGTTGTGGGGGCGAGCTTGTCCTTCGTCAGGCTGGTTTGGACGGTCGGCCTCGGCCTAGCCCTGGGACTTGGATCTTTCAGCGCTGCTGCCCTAGCTCTGGAGCCTGGGGTCGATCCCATTGGGCAGGCCATTCCCCACAGCTTTGTGGCCGAGGCAGCTCGGGCCGTGGCGCCAGCGGTGGTGCGGATCGACACCGAGCGCGAGGTGGCTCGCCAAGCCTTTGATCCCGCCCTGCTCGATCCTTTGCTGCGCGATCTATTCGGCGATCCCTCCGGCAGCATGCGAGAGCGGGGGCAGGGGTCTGGCGTCGTAATCGATGCAGCCAAGGGCCTGGTACTCACTAACGCCCACGTGGTCGATCAGGTCGACAGCGTTGAGGTCACCTTGGCCGATGGTCGCCATGTGGACGGTGCGGTGGTGGGCGCAGATTCGGTGACCGATCTGGCCGTGGTCAAAATCTCCGGCGCGCGGGATTTGCGCTCCGCCCGCCTGGGCGACTCCGAGGCCCTGGAGGTGGGCGATTGGGCCATTGCCATGGGCAGCCCCTATGGGCTCGAACGCACCGTGACCCTGGGCATCGTTTCGAGCCTGCACCGCAATATCAACAGCCTGGGCTTCTCCGACAAGCGGCTCGATCTGATCCAAACCGATGCGGCCATCAATCCAGGCAATTCCGGTGGTCCGCTGATCAACGCCAGTGGCGAGGTGATCGGTATCAACACCCTGGTGCGCTCTGGACCAGGCGCAGGATTGGGATTTGCGATACCGATTAATTTGGCCCGAGGTGTGGCCAGCCAGCTCAGCAGCGGCGGCCAGGTAATTCACCCCTATCTGGGCTTGCAGTTGGTGCCGCTCACTGCTCGCCGCGCCCGGGACAACAATCGTGATCCCGAGGCTCTGTTGCAGCTGCCAGAGCGGGATGGTGCCCTAGTGCAAAGGGTGCTGCCCGCTAGTCCAGCGGAAACGGCTGGCCTGCGCCGCGGTGACCTGGTGGTGGCTGTGGCAGACCAGCCAGTGCCCGATCCGGCCAGCCTGCTGGAGCGTGTTGAGCGCAGCAGCGTTGGCGAGCCCCTGGCGCTCACGGTGGTTCGGGGTCAACGGGAACTCAGCCTGATGATCAAGCCGGCGGCCTTACCCCACTCCGGTTGAGCACTGCTACGGTCGCGGCCGATTCAGGAATATTTGATGTCGGATCTGCAGGACCGGATGAAGCAGGCAGTGGCTGCTGCGGCCACTGAGCAGATCCAGAGCGGCATGGTGGTCGGCCTGGGTTCCGGCTCCACCGCAGCCCTAATGATTCAGGCCCTAGGCGCCAAGCTCAAGAGCGGTGAACTCAGCGATGTGGTGGGTGTCACCACCTCCTTCCAAGGCGAGGTGCTGGCAGTTGAGCTCGGCATTCCGCTCAAGAGCCTTAATGCGATTGAGCGTATCGATCTTGCAATCGATGGCGCAGATGAGGTGGATCCCGCTTTTCAGTTGATCAAGGGCGGTGGTGCCTGCCACGTTCAGGAGAAATTGGTAGCAGTGCGGGCCGAGCGCTTTGTGGTGGTGGTGGATTCCACCAAACTGGTGGACACCCTCAACCTCGGCTTCCTACTGCCGGTGGAGGTGCTCCCCGGTGCCTGGCGTCAGGTGCAAGCCCAGCTAGCCGTGATGGGTGGCGATGCCCAGTTGCGCATGGCAGTCAAGAAGGCTGGTCCGGTGGTGACCGACCAGGGCAATCTCGTGCTGGATGTGAAATTCGCAGCTGGCATCAGCGATCCTGCGGGACTGGAGCCGGCGATCAACAACCTGCCGGGCGTGCTGGAGAACGGCCTGTTCGTGAACATCACCGAACAGGTGCTGGTCGGTGAAATCGTGGATGGAGAGCCCCGGGTGCGGGATCTGGTCAAGCGCTGAGGCTCAGCCCCCAACCGCGCTTCCGTCTCCGCACAGCTGCAGCAGCACCTGGCGCTGACGGGGGCCATCCAATTCCACCAGCAGCACGGCCTGGTAGCGGCCCAGGCCCAAGCGGCCGTCCACTACCGGCAGGGTGAGGTGATTGCCCAGCTTCAGGGCGATCAGGTGGGCATGGGCGTTGCGCGGCTCATCGGCGGGAATCCCCGGCCGCAGATGCAGGTCGTTATGGGCGTAGGCCCGGTCGGGGGGCGTCAGGGCCAGGAAGTGGCGCTGGATGTCGCCCAGCAACCGTTCCTCGGCCTCGTTCACGACCAGGGCGGTGGTGGTGTGCTGGCCGGCGGCCACCAGCAGACCGTTCCTAATTCCGGTGGCATCCACGAAATCCTGCAGGTCGGCGCTGATGTCGTGGCAGCTGAAGTTGGCCGTGGTGGTGCGTTCCAGCCGGGTGGAGTGAAACGTCACCATGGCGAGGCAAAGTCCCCCATCTCAGTTCAGCCTGCGCCTGACCGACTCGGCGTGACTGTGCAGCCCCTCGCTTTCGGCCAGGGTGATCACAGCAGGCCCGGTGGCCTCCAGGGCCTCCCGGTTAAAGCGGATCAGGCTGGTGTGGCGCATAAAGGTCTCCACACTCAGGGCCCCGGCGAAGCGAGCCGTGCCGGCGGTCGGCAGGGTGTGGTTGGGGCCGGCTAGGTAGTCGCCGACGGCCTCTGGGGTGTACGGACCCATAAAGATGGCGCCCGCGTGCTTGATCTGTTCGGCCAGGCTTTCGGGGTCTTGCACCAGCAGCTCCAGATGTTCGGGGGCGAAGCAATCGCTGAGTTGGGCGGCGCGGCCAAGGCTGTCGCAGAGCACGATTAGCCCCCAGTCGTTGAGGGCGGTGCGGGTGATTTCAGCCCTGGGGTGGTTTTCAAGTTGGTCCTCCAGGGCTGCTGGCATGGCGGCGGCCAGCTCCGGGCTGGTGGTCAGCAGGATGGCGGCGGCTAGGGGGTCGTGCTCGGCCTGGGCCAGCAGGTCGGCGGCTACTTGGTCTGCCCTGGCGCTGTGGTCGGCGATCACCAGCACCTCACTGGGGCCGGCCAGCGAATCGATTGCCACGCGGCCGTAGACCGCTTTTTTGGCCAGGGTTACGTAGAGGTTGCCAGGGCCGCTGATCACGTCTACCCGGGGAATGGTGGCGGTACCGAAGGCAAGGGCGCCGATCGCCTGGGCGCCCCCAACCCGATACACCTCCTCGACCCCGGCCAGGTGGGCGGCCGCCAGCACGGTTTCATGGGGTTCGCCGCCGGGGCCTGGGGGCGTCACCATTACGAGCCGCTGCACCCCGGCTACCCGCGCCGGCACCGCATTCATCAGCACGGTGCTGGGGTACGAAGCCCGTCCCCCAGGCACGTAAAGGCCGGCCCTCTGCACCGGCCGCCAGCGCCGGCCCAACAGTTCGCCATGGGGACCGGTGACGGCCAGGTCGGCCGGCAGTTGAAGCTGGTGGAAAGCGAGGATTCGCTGGTGCGCCAGGCGCAGGGCGTCCTTAAGGGATTCCGGTGTGGCTTGCCAGGCGTCAGCCAGCCGCTGTGGCGGAATCCGCAGGGGATCGGGGCGCACGCCATCAAAGCGTTCGGTGAGCTCCATCAGGGCGGCATCGCCTTCCGCTTGCACCCTGGAGAGGATCTCCTCGACCCGAACCATCTCCTCGCGCAGGCGCCCGCCACTGGTGCGTTCGGCGATGGTTGCCAGTCGATCAGCGGTGGCGTTTGAACCGTCATCGCGCAGGCAGCTGATCGATAGGGCAACAGGCGTTGCGACCACGGAAAGGCTCAGGGTTACAAGATTGTCAAGTTAGGCCGGCACAGCTCTTGCAGGCGGTGAGGGTTCTTAGGAGGGCCTGGCGGTAGGATCTACCTTCTCTGATCAAGCGTCCGTCCGCCTGTGGCCAATAACACCTCATCGAAGAAGCGCATTGAGGTTGCTGAGCGCAACCGTCTTCGCAACCGCACCTACAAGTCGGCCCTGCGCACCTTGATGAAGCGCTGCTTCACCGCTTGCAGCGCCTACTCCCAGACCCCTGGTGAAGACGCCAAGACGGTTGTTCAAACCACTATGAACGCAGCTTTCAGCAAGATTGATAAGGCTGTGAAGGTGGGTGTGCTTCACCGCAACACCGGAGCCAACCAGAAGTCGCGCATCAGTGCTGCTGTGAAGCAGGTGACCGCGCCGGCCGCAGCCGCCCAAGCCTGAACCAGGTCCCGTCCGTGATTGCCTCGCCAGCATCGATCGAATCGGGTTTGCCCGTTTTGGTTGACAGCCACTGCCACATCGTTTTTCGCAATTTCGACGACGATCTGGAGGAAGTGGCCCAGCGCTGGCGTGATGCTGGAGTTCGTTCCCTGGTGCATGCCTGCGTTGAGCCTGGGGAAATTCCAGCGATTCGCGCCTTGGCAGATCGTTTTGAAGAGTTGCGCTATTCCGTAGGGGTCCATCCGCTCGATACCGAGCATTGGCAGCCCGACACGCCAGAGATTTTGCGTCAAGCCGCCCAGGCTGATAGCCGGGTTGTGGCGATCGGAGAACTCGGCCTCGATCTGTTCCGTGAGCAGAATCTGGCTGCCCAGCTGGCCATGCTCGAGCCCCAGCTTGATTTGGCAGTGGAGCTAGACCTGCCTGTGATCGTCCATTGCCGCGACGCTGCCGAGCCGATGTTGACCTTGCTGAGGCAACGGGCCTCCCTAGGTGGCTGCCCTAGCGGGGTGATGCATTGCTGGGGCGGAGATCCTGGAGAGATGGCTGGTTTCTTAGAGCTCGGTTTCTTCATCAGCTTTAGCGGCACGGTGACTTTCCCCAAGGCGGAAGCCACCCATGCCTGCGCCCGCCAGGTGCCTGCCGATCGCTACCTAGTGGAGACCGATTGCCCCTTCTTGGCGCCGGTGCCCCGCCGCGGCAAGCGCAACGAACCGGCTTTTGTGGCGGCGGTAGCAGCCCGGGTCGCTGATTTGCGTGGGCAAACCCTCACAGAAGTGGCTCATACCAGCAGTTCCAACGCGGCAAGGCTGTTCGGACTGCCGCTTCACAATGTATGATGTTTTATTGGTGTGGAAGCGGAAGCGCTGCTTGTTGTCGACGTCTGCATTCTTGAAGCGACCCCGTTAAGCATGCCCCCGCGGGCAGCCGTTCCCTACGAGGGGAGCGGCTGTTTGTGTGGTCGGTTGCGGAGCATTCAAGTCAGCGGTGAGCGACATCAGATGCGTTCCACTGCCCACTCCTTATCCACCCGTTCCTGCAGGTTCACCGCATGAGCAGCGCGATCCAGGTCGCCAAGACCGCCACTTACCTCCCCGATTTGGTGGAGGTGCAGCGCGCGAGCTTCAAATGGTTCCTGGAGAAGGGCCTGATCGAAGAGCTCGAGAGCTTTTCGCCGATTACTGACTACACCGGCAAGCTTGAGCTGCACTTCATCGGTAGCGAGTACCGCCTGAAGCGCCCGCGTCACGACGTTGAAGAAGCAAAGCGTCGTGACGCGACCTTTGCATCCCAGATGTATGTCACCTGTCGCCTGGTTAATAAGGAGACAGGGGAGATCAAGGAGCAAGAGGTTTTCATTGGCGAGCTGCCCTTGATGACCGAGCGAGGCACCTTCATCATCAACGGTGCCGAGCGGGTGATCGTCAACCAGATCGTGCGCTCACCTGGCGTCTATTTCAAGGACGAGCAGGATAAAAACGGCCGTAAAACCTTCAACGCCAGCCTGATCCCCAACCGCGGTGCCTGGTTGAAGTTTGAAACTGATAAAAACGACCTGCTGCACGTTCGTGTCGACAAGACGCGCAAGATCAACGCCCACGTGTTAATGCGGGCTATCGGCCTGTCTGACAACGACGTGCTCGATAAACTTCGCCATCCCGAGTATTACCAGAAGTCGATCGAGTCGGCCAACGACGAGGGCATTTCTTCCGAAGATCAAGCTCTGCTTGAGCTCTACAAAAAGCTGCGTCCAGGTGAGCCTCCCTCTGTCAGCGGCGGCCAGACCCTGCTGCACAGCCGCTTCTTCGATGCCAAGCGCTACGACCTAGGTCGCGTCGGTCGTTACAAGATCAATAAAAAGCTGCGCCTCACCATCCCCGATGCGGTGCGCACCCTCACCCCTGAGGACGTGCTCAGCACCATCGACTACTTGATCAATCTCGAGCTCGATGTGGGCGGCGCCAGCCTCGATGACATCGACCACCTCGGCAATCGCCGGGTGCGCTCAGTGGGAGAGCTGCTGCAAAACCAGGTGCGGGTCGGTCTCAACCGGCTCGAGCGCATCATCAAAGAGCGCATGACGGTCGGTGAAACCGAATCGCTTACCCCTGCCCAGCTGGTGAACCCCAAGCCCCTAGTGGCGGCGATCAAGGAGTTCTTTGGCTCCAGCCAGCTGAGTCAGTTCATGGACCAGACCAACCCGCTGGCGGAGCTAACCCACAAGCGCCGGATCAGCGCCTTGGGCCCAGGTGGTTTGACCCGCGAACGGGCCGGCTTTGCGGTTCGCGACATCCACCCGTCCCACTACGGGCGCATCTGCCCGATCGAGACACCGGAAGGACCAAATGCAGGCTTGATTGGCTCCCTGGCTACCCACGCCCGAGTCAATGAGTACGGCTTCATCGAGACGCCGTTCTGGAGGGTGGAAGAGGGCATCGTTCACAAGAGCGGTGATCCCATCTACATTTCTGCTGATCTCGAGGATGAGTGCCGCGTAGCCCCTGGCGACGTGCCCACCAATTCCGATGGCTACATCACCGCAGATCTGGTGCCTGTGCGCTACCGCCAGGACTTTGAGAAGGTGCCCCCTGAGCAGGTCGATTACGTCCAGCTCTCGCCGGTGCAGGTGATCTCGGTGGCTACCTCCTTGATCCCCTTCCTGGAGCATGACGACGCCAACCGGGCCCTAATGGGTTCGAACATGCAGCGCCAGGCCGTGCCTCTGCTGCGGCCAGAGCGCCCCTTGGTGGGTACCGGTCTGGAAACCCAGGTGGCCCGCGACTCCGGCATGGTGCCGATCACCCGGGTCAATGGCACGGTCACTTTTGTCGATGCCACAGCCATCGTGATTCGCGATGAGCAGGGCACCGACCATGTGCACCACCTACAGAAGTACCAGCGCTCCAACCAGGACACCTGCCTCAACCAGCGTCCGATCGTCCGCCAGGGCGATCCGGTGATTGCCGGTCAAGTGCTGGCCGATGGTTCTGCCTGCGAGGGCGGCGAGATCGCCCTGGGGCAAAACGTGCTGATCGCCTACATGCCCTGGGAGGGCTACAACTATGAGGACGCGATCCTGCTGAGCGATCGTCTAGTGCATGACGATCTATACACCTCGGTTCACATCGAGAAGTACGAGATCGAAGCCCGTCAAACCAAGCTTGGGCCTGAGGAGATCACGCGAGAAATTCCTAATGTGGCCGAGGAGAGCCTGGGCCACCTCGACGAGATGGGAATTATCCGCATCGGCGCCTACGTCGAAAGCGGCGACATCTTGGTGGGCAAGGTGACCCCCAAGGGTGAATCCGACCAACCCCCAGAGGAGAAGCTGCTGCGCGCGATCTTCGGCGAGAAGGCCCGCGACGTCCGTGACAACTCCCTGCGAGTGCCCGGCACTGAAAGGGGTCGGGTTGTGGACGTGCGCATCTACACCCGCGAGCAGGGCGACGAACTGCCGCCCGGCGCCAACATGGTTGTGCGGGTCTATGTGGCCCAGCGTCGCAAGATTCAGGTTGGCGACAAGATGGCCGGCCGCCACGGCAACAAAGGCATCATCAGCCGGATCCTGCCCCAGCAGGACATGCCTTACCTGCCCGATGGCACCCCCATCGATATCGTGCTCAACCCCCTAGGGGTACCGAGCCGCATGAACGTGGGCCAGGTGTTCGAGTGCCTGATGGGTTGGGCGTCTTCCCACCTCGACTGCCGAGTCAAGGTGGTGCCATTTGACGAGATGCACGGCGCTGAAAAGTCGAAACAGACCGTGCAGGCTTACCTCGAGGAAGCCGCCAAATTGCCCGGCAAGGAATGGGTCTACAACCCCGATAACCCAGGCAAGATTCAGTTGATCGACGGCCGCAGCGGTGAGCCTTTTGACCAGCCCGTGACTGTTGGGTACGCCCACATTCTCAAGCTGGTTCACCTGGTGGACGACAAGATCCACGCCCGCTCTACCGGCCCCTACTCCCTGGTTACCCAGCAGCCTTTGGGCGGCAAGGCCCAGCAGGGCGGCCAGCGTCTCGGTGAGATGGAGGTCTGGGCTCTTGAGGCCTATGGCGCCGCCTACACCCTGCAGGAACTGCTCACCGTCAAGTCCGATGACATGCAGGGCCGCAACGAGGCCCTCAACGCCATCGTTAAAGGCAAGCCGATTCCCCGCCCTGGCACGCCGGAGTCGTTCAAGGTGCTGATGCGCGAGCTTCAGTCGCTGGGTCTAGACATCGCCGTCTATACCGCCGCCGGCGAAGAAGTGGATCTGATGCAGGACGTCAACCCCCGCCGCAGTACCCCCAGCCGCCCCACCTACGAATCCCTCGGCGTCGCGGACTATGACGACGACTGATCGCTGATTGATCGCGGATCGCTCCTCCAGCGGGCGAAGCCGTGCCTCCCATTCCTTTCTCGATCTCCGCGAGCTGCAAGCCGATGTCCAACAGCAACCTCCGCACCGAAAACCACTTCGACTACGTCAAGATCACCTTGGCGTCGCCGGAGAGGATCATGCAGTGGGGGCAGCGCACGCTGCCCAACGGTCAAGTGGTGGGTGAGGTAACCAAGCCCGAAACCATCAACTACCGCACGCTGAAGCCCGAGATGGACGGGCTCTTCTGCGAGAAGATCTTTGGCCCGTCCAAGGACTGGGAGTGCCACTGCGGCAAGTACAAAAGGGTGCGCCACCGCGGCATCGTCTGCGAGCGCTGTGGTGTGGAGGTGACGGAGAGCCGGGTGCGCCGTCACCGCATGGGTTTCATCAAGCTGGCTGCCCCCGTATCCCACGTTTGGTATCTCAAGGGCATTCCCAGCTATGTAGCGATCCTGCTCGACATGCCCCTGCGGGATGTGGAGCAGATTGTTTACTTCAACTGCTACGTGGTGCTCGATCCGGGCGACCACAAGGACCTCACCTACAAGCAACTTCTTACGGAAGATGAGTGGCTGGAGATCGAGGACCAGATCTATGCCGAGGATTCGGATATTGAGAATGAGCCCGTAGTGGGCATCGGCGCCGAGGCCTTGAAGCAACTGCTGGAAGATCTTGAACTCAACGAGACCGCCGAGCAGCTGCGTGGGGACATTGAGGCCAGCAAGGGGCAAAAGCGTGCCAAGCTAATCAAGCGCCTGCGCGTGATCGACAACTTCATCGCCACCGGTGCCCGTCCCGACTGGATGGTGCTCGATGTGATCCCGGTGATTCCGCCCGACCTGCGCCCGATGGTGCAGCTTGATGGCGGCCGCTTCGCCACCTCAGACCTCAACGATCTCTACCGCCGCGTCATCAACCGGAATAACCGGTTGGCCCGTTTGCAGGAGATCCTGGCTCCTGAAATCATCGTTCGCAATGAGAAGCGGATGCTGCAGGAGGCGGTAGACGCTCTAATCGACAACGGCCGCCGTGGTCGCACCGTGGTGGGGGCCAACAACCGAGCTCTGAAGTCGCTGAGCGACATCATCGAGGGCAAGCAGGGTCGCTTCCGTCAAAACCTGCTTGGTAAGCGGGTCGACTACTCCGGTCGTTCCGTGATCGTGGTGGGTCCGAAGCTGAAGATGCACCAGTGCGGCCTGCCTAAGGAGATGGCGATCGAGTTGTTCCAGCCGTTCGTGATTCATCGCCTGATCCGCCAGAACATCGTCAACAACATCAAGGCCGCTAAGAAGTTGATTCAGCGCGCCGACGATGAAGTGATGCAGGTGCTTCAGGAGGTGATCGAAGGTCACCCGATCCTGCTGAACCGAGCTCCGACCCTGCACCGTCTTGGCATCCAGGCCTTTGAGCCGAAACTTGTTGATGGTCGCGCCATCCAGCTGCACCCACTGGTATGTCCGGCCTTTAACGCCGACTTTGACGGTGACCAGATGGCCGTGCACGTGCCGCTGGCGATCGAAGCTCAAACTGAGGCCCGCATGTTGATGTTGGCTAGCAACAACATCCTTTCGCCTGCCACTGGCGAGCCGATCATCACCCCTTCCCAGGACATGGTTCTTGGCGCTTACTACCTCACGGCCGAAAAGCCTGGAGCCATCAAGCCTGAATTTGGCGACCGGGCCAAGACCTTCGCCAACCTCGACGATGTGATCGATGCCTATGAGGAGAAGCATCTTCACCTCCACGATTGGATCTGGGTGCGTTTCAACGGCGAGGTGGAGAACGACGACGAGGACAAGCAGCCCCAAAAAGAAGAAACGCTCAGCGATGGCACTCGCATCGAGCAGTGGCTGTTCCGTCGCGATCGCTTTGATGAAGATGGTGCCCTTATTAGCCGCTACCTGCTCACCACCGTGGGTCGCGTCGTGATCAACCACACGATCATCGACGCCGTGGCTGCGACCTGACGGCCGTTCCGGATTCAAGGTTCCGGGTTTCCGTTTTCCTTCCTCTTACGCCTATCAACTGCGCGCAGCCATGACAGCCACACCCGCTAAGAAAACCACCAAGAAGAGCGCCAAGAAGGCCGCCGAGGCAGCCGCTCTCGAAATTGCTGCTGCTGCAGCATTAAAGGCGAGCAAGGCGCTTAGCAAGCAGGCGCCACCCTTCCGCAACCGCATCATCGACAAGAAGGCGCTGCGCAATCTGGTCGCTTGGGCCTACAAGCACCACGGCACGGCTGCTACGGCCTCACTGGCTGATGAGCTCAAGGATCTCGGCTTCCACTACGCCACCCAGGCCGCCGTTTCGATCTCCGTCGACGACCTGCGCATTCCTGGTGACAAAGCTGCCCTGCTGGCTGAAGCCGAGGAGCAGATCACTGAAACCGAAGAGCGCTACCGACTTGGTGAGATCACCGAGGTTGAACGTCACACCAAGGTGATCGACACCTGGACCGAAACCAACGAACGGCTCGTGGCTGCGGTTCGCCGCAACTTCAACGAGAACGATCCACTCAATTCGGTTTGGATGATGGCCAACTCCGGCGCCCGGGGCAATATGTCCCAGGTGCGCCAGCTAGTGGGCATGCGCGGCTTGATGGCCAACCCCCAGGGGGAAATCATTGACTTGCCGATTCGCACCAACTTCCGTGAGGGTCTGACGGTCACCGAATACGTGATCTCCTCCTACGGCGCCCGCAAGGGTTTGGTGGACACCGCCCTGCGTACAGCAGACTCCGGCTACCTCACCCGTCGCTTGGTAGACGTAGCCCAGGACGTGATCGTGCGGGAAGACGACTGCGGTACAACCCGCAGCATTCCGATCGATTCTGATGAGAAAGGCAGGTTTGGTTCCAGGTTGATCGGCCGCTTAGCAGCCGAGCCCGTGGTGGCAGAGGACGGCGAAATCATTGTTGATCGCGACGGTGAGATCGATCCGATCCTGGCGCGCCGGATCGAGGCAGGTGGTGTGAAAACGGTGAAGGTGCGTTCGCCGCTTACCTGCGAGGCCTCCCGCTCGGTGTGCCGTAAGTGCTATGGCTGGGCCCTAGCCCACAACCAGCTGGTTGATCTGGGCGAAGCCGTCGGCATCGTCGCTGCCCAGTCGATCGGTGAACCCGGCACCCAGCTGACGATGCGGACCTTCCACACCGGTGGTGTGTCCACGGCCGAATCCGGCGTGGTGCGCTCATTAGTAGATGGCACGGTCGAATTCGGGCCCAAGGCTCGGGTGCGCCCCTTCCGCACCCCCCACGGTGTGGAGGCCCAGCTAGCCGAAACAGACTTCACCCTCAGCGTTAAGCCCACGGGTAAGGGCAAGCTGCAAAAGCTCGATATTATTAGCGGCTCGATCCTGTTTGTCGCTGATGGCGACACCGTGCCCGGAGATACGATCCTGGCCCAGATCGCTGCTGGCGTGACGGTTAAAAAGAGTATTGAGAAGGCCACCAAGGACGTGATTTGCGACCTGGCCGGTCAGGTTCGTTACGAGGATGCGATCCAGCCCAAGGAGGTCACCGACCGCCAGGGCAACATCACCCTCAAGGCCCAGCGCCTGGGCCGGATGTGGGTGTTCAGCGGAGACGTTTACAACCTGCCCCCCAATGCCCTGCCCGTGGTCGGCGGCAACAAGCCCGTCACCACCGGGGAAGTGCTGGCCGAAAGCCGCTTGGTGAGCGAGTACGGCGGCGCCGTGCGCCTGCGCGACAGCGCCGGTGACTCCCGCGAGGTACAAATTGTTACCTCCAGTCTCACCCTCAAAGACTGCAAGTTGGTTGGTGAATCCACCCACTCCGGCGAGATCTGGCACCTCGAGGGCAAGGACAACATCCGCTACCGCCTCAATACCGCCCCGGGCAGCAAGATCGCTAACGGTGAGGTGATCGCGGAGCTCGCTGACGACCGCTTCCGCACCCAGACCGGAGGCACCGTCAAGTTTGCCCCTGGCCTTTCGATCAAGAAAGCCCGTAGCGCCAAGAACGGCTACGAGGTGAGCAAGGGCGGAACCCTGCTGTGGATCCCCCAGGAAACCCACGAGATCAACAAGGATATTTCCCTGTTGATGATTGAGGACGGCCAGTGGATTGAGGCCGGCACCGAGGTAGTGAAGGACATCTTCAGCCAGACCGCAGGCATCGTCACGGTGACCCAGAAGAACGACATTCTTCGGGAAATCATTGTGCGCTCAGGCACTCTGCACCTGGTTTCCGATAGCAAAACCATCAGCAAATTTGCTGACGGCAAGATGGTTACCCCTGGCGAGGAGATCGCCAAGGGTCTTAAGGCAGAGGCGATTCTGTTTGTTGAGTCAGTTGAAACCCCCGACGGTGGGGCCCTGCTGCTGCGTCCCGTTGAGGAGTACGCCATCCCAGATGCTGCCCACCTTCCCGAATTGGGCGCGGTTAAGCAGTCTGGCGGCCCCTCTTTGAATCTCAAGGCCACCCAACGCCTGGCCTTTAAGGATGGCGAGCTGATCAAGAGCGTTGATGGAGTGGAGCTGTTGCGCACCCAGCTGATTCTGGAAACCATCGACACCACTCCCCAGATGACGGTGGATGTGGAGGCGGTGTCTGACAAGCGGGCTAAGACGATTGAGCGCCTGCAGCTCACGATTTTGGAAACCCTGCTTGTGCGTCGCGACACCCTCTCCGATGCCAGCCACGGCTCCACCCACACCGATCTCCAGGTGCAAGACGGCATTGCTGTGAAGCGCGGTGATGTGGTGGCCACCACCCAAATCCTCTGCAAGGAGGATGGAGTGGTTCAGCTGCCTGATCTGGTCGATGGCGAGCCGATTCGCCGTTTGATCGTCGAGCGCGATGGCGACACCCGCAACATCGAGCTTGGTTCGGCCAAGTGTGAGGTTGGGGTTGAGCAGCGCATCGTCGATGGGGACCGGCTGGCGGAAGGGGTCGAAGCCCCTTGCTGCGGTCAGGTGGAGGCCATCAACGGCAGCACCCTCACGATTCGCCTCGGTCGCCCCTACATGGTTTCGCCCGACTCCGTGCTGCACGTGCGTGATGGCGAGTTGGTGCAGCGCGGTGACGCCCTAGCCCTGCTGGTGTTCGAACGTCAAAAGACAGGCGACATCGTGCAGGGTCTGCCCCGTATCGAGGAGCTGTTGGAGGCCCGCCGTCCGCGGGAATCCACAATTCTCTGCCGCAAGAGTGGCACCGTGCAGATCAAGCAGGGTGATGACGATGACTCGATAACCGTCTCGGTTATCGAGCACGACGATGCCATCACCGAGTACCCAATCCTGTTGGGTCGCAACGTGATGGTGAGTGATAGCCAGCAGGTGCATGCCGGTGAATCGCTCACCGACGGCCCGATCAATCCCCACGAGTTGCTGGAGTGCTTCTTCGAAGATCTGCGCAGCCGCAAGCCCACCATGGACGCGGCCCAGGAGGCGATCTCCAAGTTGCAGTTCCGGATGGTCACGGAGGTGCAAAACGTCTACAAGAGCCAGGGAGTTGCTATTAGCGACAAGCACATCGAAGTGATCGTGCGCCAGATGACCAGCAAGGTGCGAATCGAGGATGCCGGGGACACCACCCTGCTGCCCGGTGAGCTAATCGAGCTGCGTCAAGTGGAGCAGGTCAATAGCGCCATGGCAATCACCGGCGGCGCACCCGCCGAGTTCACACCGGTGCTGCTTGGTATCACCAAGGCTTCGCTCAACACCGACAGCTTCATCTCGGCTGCCTCCTTCCAGGAGACCACCCGTGTGCTGACTGAGGCGGCGATTGAAGGCAAGAGCGACTGGCTGCGCGGTCTCAAGGAGAACGTGATCATCGGCCGCCTGATCCCTGCTGGTACTGGCTTCAGCGGCTTCGAAGAGGAGCTGCGGGCAGAGGCGGGCCCCCATCCCGACATCCTCGAAGAGGAGGCCATGGGCTACCGCCGTATGCAGAACCTGCGTCCCGATTACACAGTCGAGATGCCTGCCCCGGCGGCGTCGATGGCCGTACTGGATGATCCCTCCGATGCGGATCTTGAGGCAACTCGCAGCCGCCATGGCATCGAAGCCAGCGCCAGCGGCACGGCAGCTTTTACCAGGCCATCCGTTGAGGAGGGTCTGGAGGAGGAGCTGATCGCTGATCCCGCTGCCCTCGAGGGCCTACAGGAAGAGGGTCTGCTCACCGATGAGTGATTCCGCCCGCACCAGCCTGAACACGCCGGTGCCCCAGCGCCGGTTGCCCCGATTTGGCTTCCACACCCACACCGAGCTGCTCAATGGCCGCATGGCCATGCTCGGTTTTATTGCCCTGCTGGTGGCGGAGTGGAAGCTGGGCCACGGCTTGCTGATCTGGTCTTGAGCACATCGCCCGCTGCGCCGCTAGCCACTCCCCTGCTGGGGATGGGTTTGCCGGCCCTGGAGCATTGGGCTGTTGGCCATGGTCAAGCCGCCTTCCGCGGCCGTCAGCTGCACGATTGGCTTTACGCCAAGGGAGCCCGCAGCCTCGACCAGGTAACGGTGCTGCCAAAGGCTTTCCGGGACCAGCTGGCCGGCCAGCCCCCCAGTGGTGCCTCCGACTGGATCGGTCGCTCGAGGGAGCTGCACCGCAGCGTCGCCCGCGATGGCACCACAAAACTATTGCTGGGTACTCACGACGGCCTCAGCCTCGAGACCGTGGGCATCCCCGCTGAAGGCAGGCTCACGGTGTGTGTGAGCAGCCAGGTGGGCTGTCCGATGGCCTGTCGCTTTTGCGCCACCGGGAAAGGGGGGCTGCAGCGCTCCCTGGCGGTGCACGAGATCGTTGATCAGGTGCTGAGCGTGCGTGAGGTGATGGACCAGCGCCCCAGCCACGTGGTGTTTATGGGTATGGGTGAGCCCCTGCTCAACAGCGAGGCGGTGCTGGCAGCGATCGATTGCCTCTGCACCGACCTCGGTATGGCCCAGCGCCAGATCACGGTGAGCACCGTGGGGGTCCCCAAAAGCCTGCCCACCTTGGCGGAGCAGGCCCTAGAGCGGCTGGGTCGGGCCCAGTTCACCTTGGCGGTGAGCCTGCATGCCCCTGACCAGCAGCTGCGGGAGGAGCTGATCCCCACGTCCCATGCCTATCCCCTGGAGGCGTTGCTGGCCGATTGCCGCCACTACGTTGAACTCACCGGCCGGCGGGTGAGTTTTGAATACATCCTGCTGGGCGGGCTAAACGACCAGCCCCGCCATGCGGAGGCCCTTTCGCGGCTCCTGCGTGGTTTCCAGAGTCATGTGAATCTGATCCCTTACAACCCAATTGCCGAGGAGGAATTCCAGCGTCCGGCCCCTGGCGCAGTGGAAGCGTTTCGACAGGCCCTGATCGATCGCCACGTGGCTGTCAGTGTGCGGGCTAGCCGCGGTCTCGATGCCGATGCAGCTTGCGGCCAACTACGTCGCCGGCTCGAGGGCAGCCTGGAGCCGGCGTGAGCTGGAGCTTGATCAGGTGGCGTCGCGGCTGGGATCGAAGGCGCCGCGTGCTTCCTGTTCCCCCCAGGGGGTGAGCTGCAGCATCAGCAGAAAAGCGGGTATAGCGGCAGCGGCCGTAGCCAGGAAAAACATGGGCCAGCCCACGTTGCCCGCCACCACGCCGGCCGGGGCCGACAGCAGCGAGCGGCTCAGTGCGTAGATGCCGGAAAGTAGGGCGTACTGGGTGGCCGAAAAGCGCGGGTTGCAGAGGCTCATCAGCAGCGCCACAAACACCGCGCCCACCATGCCTCCGCTCAGGTTCTCCAGGCTCACGGCGGCGATCAGCCCGCCGAAGCCCCAATTGAACTGGGCCAAGGCCCAATAGGTGAGGTTGCCGCAAACGCCGGCGATTGCGAACAGCCACAGGGAGCGGTTCATGCCGATCCGGGCAAACAGCACGCCGCCAATCACGGTGCCGGCCATGGTGGCGGCAATCGCCCAGCCCCCCTGTACCAAGCCGATCTGGGCATCGCTGAACCCCTGCAATTTCAGGAAGGGGATGGCCATGGCGTTCAGCAGGCCATCGGGCCAGCGGTAGAGCAGCACCAGCAGCAGCAACTGCCAGGCCCGGTTTGGTCCCGCCCGGAACAGGAACTCCCGCGTTGGACCAAGCACCGCCTGCCGCAGGCTCGTGACCGGGTGTTGCACCGGTTGCAGGGCCGGGGCCCAGATGGTGAAGGGCACTACGGCCGCCAGCAGAGCTGCGGCGGCAAGGAAGGCGGCCGGCCAGCCAAAGCGATCAGCCAGCAGGAAGCCACCGGCACCCACCGCGAGCATGGCGGCCCGGTAGCCGAGGGTGGCTCCGGCAGCACCTGGCCCCCGCTCCGCCTCGGGCAGGAGGTCGGTGCGGTATGCGTCGACAGCAATGTCCTGGGTGGCACTGCAGACGGCCAGCACCAGGGCTGCGATGCCGATGGCGGTGAGGCTGGCTGGATTAGTGCTGGGTTGCAGCAGGGCCATCGCCGCAATCACAGGCACCAGGATTAGCTGCATCAGCAGCAGCCAGCCGCGGCGGCGATCGGGCCAGGCGATCGGCCAGCGGTCTAAAAGCGGTGCCCAGAAAAGCTTGAGGGTGTAAGGCAGCTCAGCTAGCGGGATCAGGCCGATCAGGGCAAGAGGAACTCCGCTAGCGGTGAGCCAGCCCTGCAGCAACTTGCTGCCCACCATCAGCGGGGTGCCGCTGGCTACTCCCTCGGCGGTCACAGCTGTTAGACGCCGCCAGCTGCCGGAACTCTTATCTGCCATCACATAGGCGTTATTCGGAGAACCCTAGGGGCGATGATGGAAGCCAGCACTCGCAAACGCCTCGGCTGTGCAATTTTTTCGCTCCACCCTGCTGCCGGCCGCGATTGTGGTGTTGTTTGGTCTGGCCCTGTTTGCCGTGAGCGCCCGCATCTGGTTGCCAGGTGACATGGCGGCCCCCGCCCCGATTGGCTGATTCAACGTTGTGAGCGTTTCTCCCCAGTCCGATCAGCCGTCCGGTGGGGAGAGTCCCTTCGGTGGCAGTCCCCAGGAGCTGTACCTCGACCCCGAGATGCTGGCTCAGGAGCTGGCAGAAGAGCTGCGCGGTGATCCGCTCGACGATCTTGATAGCAGTGATCCAACGGCCAGTGATGTGGCGGCCGAGTGCGATCTGGGCTTGGCATTGTTGCGGGGCGATGCAGGGGCAGACAGCCAGGAGCGGTGGCTGCAGGGTTTGCGCATTTTTTGTGAACACCGTGATCCCCGGGCCCTGCCCCTGTTGCTGCCGCTGCTGACGGAGAGCTGCCCGATCCTGCGGATGAGCGCGGTCTACGCCTTGGGCCGCAACCCCAGCCCCCAGGCGGTTGAGCCCCTGCTGGGCCTGCTGGTCTCAGATGACAACGGCTACGTGCGCAAGGCCGTGGCCTGGAGCCTGGGCAACTACCCCGACGCTCCAATCCTTAATCCCCTAATCCGCTCCCTGCAGGTGGATATCTCCGCGGTGCGCCTCTGGGCTGCCAGCTCCCTGGCTGAGGCGGGCTGCACCGGGCCGGCAAAGGCCGATCCAGCTGCGGCCCAGCTGTTGCTCAGCATGCGCATCGACAGTGAGCCGGCGGTGCGCAGCAACAGCGCCTGGGCCCTCGGTCGCATCTACGGCGAGCTGGTGGAGCCTCGGCAGCAGCTGGTGGTTGAGTCCCTGTTGCACGCCATGCTCAACGATTTCGAATCGGGTGTGCGCGATGAGGCCCGGCTGGCCCTTGAGCAGCTCGAGCAGCCGGAGGTGTTGGAGCGTCTGCAGACCCTGGTGGAGGAGGGGTTGCTCAGCTGAACGGGAGCAGGATTTCCTGGTTAACATCTTCGAACCTTTCCAGCGTGGGATGGAACAGCTCACCATCCGTTATCGAATCCACCCCGATGGGCGCGTCGATGAGCTGGTGGAAGGGCTGAATGGCATGGCGTGCGAGCAGCTCACTGAGCGCATTGAGGCCAGGCTTGGAGTTGTGCAGCAGCGCCGGTCAACGGCTGAGGCCTTTCTCTGCGAGCAACAGGCGCAGCAAAGCCAGTTCCAGTCCCTCTCCTGAACCGATTACCTCTTCCTAGATCGATGTCGCACTTCAGCACCATCAAGACCGAGCTCCGTGATCGCCAGTCCTTGCTCGAGGCTCTCGAGGATCTGGGCCATGGCCCAAGGCAGGGAAGTTTGATGGTGCGCGGTTATCGCGGCCAAACCGTGGAGGCCCAGCTGGCTGTGGCCCAGGCCAATGGCGCTGATATCGGTTTTCGCCTCAATCCTGAAACCGGTAGCTATGAGCTGGTGACCGATCTCGACCTCTGGAATCAGGCCGTGCCGGTGGAGCGCTTCTTGGCCCAGCTCAATCAGCGATATGCCCTGCGCAGCATTCTGGCCGCCACGGCTGAGGAGGGTTTCCAGGTGAGCGAGCAAGCCCAGCAGCAAGACGGCTGCATTGAATTGGTGGTTACCCGTTGGGCTTAGATCCGGGAGCTCACCCCGGCATGGTTGATCCCTCCCTGGCGTTCACCGCCACCGCCTTTTCCCCCGAGTCACGTCGTAGTGGTCACGAACCACTGTTGGGTGGAGCTTTGGGTCAGAAGGCCGTATGGGTTGACGAGGCTGTCTGCATTGGCTGCCGCTACTGCGCCCACGTGGCCGTCAACACCTTTGCGGTCGAGCCCCACTGGGGCCGCTCCCGGGCGATTCGCCAGGACGGCGACGCCACCGAGCTGATACAAGAGGCGATCGATACCTGTCCCGTTGATTGCATCCATTGGGTTGCTTATGAGCAGTTGCCCGAGTTGCAGCAGCAGCTAGACGGCCAGGAAATTCTTCCCCTTGGTGTGCCTTCGCCGGTGCGGCTCAAGCGCACGTTGCCGCGCCCAGGGGCTGCTTAGCCGGCAGCCCCACGGCCCTGGGATAGGTGCGCGGGCAGGGGGCCAGCGGTTTAACCACCAGGGCGTGGCGGCTACCCCGGCCACTAGGTAATTCCCTGGCCAGGCACTGGTCGATGCCAGCCTTCAGGGGGATAAGGGCGGCGCTGAGGTCCCGTTGGTCATCGGCTGACCACTGGCCGCGATAAAGCAGGGCTCGCCCTTGGGGTTGCAGCAGCGGTACCAGGTATTCGGCCACCACCGGCGCGCTGGCCACGGCCCGGGCCAGAGCCCAGTCGAACTGGCCCCGACAGGCCTGCTGCTGGCCGGTGCGCTCGATCCTTTCGCAGCGCAGCTGCACTCGCTCCCCAAGCCCTAGCGCTGCGGCCATGGCCTGCACCGCCTCCACCTTGCGCCCCACCGAATCCACCAGGGTCAACTGGGCCTGGGGAAAGGCGATCGCTAGCGCTAGGCCGGGGAAGCCACCGCCGGTGCCCACATCGATCAGCCGCATCGGTGCCTGGGCTGCCCCCGATTGCAGCAGGGGCACCAGGGGCCAGAGGCTGTCAAACACCTGGGCTATCCAGAAGTCGTCGTCCTCCACCAGCCGGGTCAAGTTGAGCTTGCTATTCCATTGGCGCAGCTGCACCTGCAGGTCGCCCAGCGACTGTTCTTGGGCTGGGCTGGGCTGCCAGCCGAGCTCCTGCCAGAGGGCATTGCCGGTGAGGGTGCGAGCCATCCAGCTTGGTAACGGGTTTCTGATCTCTAGGATCCCGCAGACCGGATCGTTTTCCCGGCGCCCTGCCCTTGGCCAGCTCCCCACTTAGTTATTACACGTTGCTCCAGGTGCAGCAGAGCGCCTCGCCCCAGGAGCTACGCCAAGCGTTCCGGGGGCTGAGCAAGCGCTACCACCCCGATACCACCGTGCTGCCGGCTGGGGAGGCTGCATTGGCTTTCCAGCAGCTGCAGCAGGCCTATGGGGTGCTGAGCGACCCGGCCCTGCGCCAGCGCTACGACGACCAGCTGCGCCCGCCTTCGGCACCCAGTAGCCCCGTTGCACCGCCCCCGACCAGCATTACTCGGCCTGTTTCAGTGCGGCGTGAACTTTCTGGTGGCGAGTGGCTGGCGCTGCTGCTGCTGGGTTTTGCCCTGGTGTTGAGCTTGGTTCTGGGGGTGGGAGTGGCCTGGATGCGCGGCGCCCAATTGGTGCAATGGCCTAGCTGGTGGCCTGAGGGCGCTCCCACCAACGTGACAGGGTTGGTTTCATGACCGAGATGCCCAGTTCCCAGACACCGCTGTACCACCACCCCCTGCCTGCTTTGGAGCACTGGCTGGAGCAGTTGGGTGCCAAGCGGCAGCGCGCCAATCCCTGCCTCTGGGACCTGCACCGCCCTGAATGGAGCGCCCAGATTGAGCTGGAGGTGGACGAGCTCAAAGTGAGCTGGCACAGCGACGGCCAGGTGTGCGTGCGTCACTTTCCCTATGGCTTGTCGCGGGCCGATGCCGAGGCGGTGATCCTGGCGGGGCCTTAACGGCAGATGCGGCTCTGCTGCTCCTCTGCGCTGGAGAGCGGCCCGCAGTTGACCCAGCGCACCAGGGAGGTTTCCACGTCGGTGAACAGCACCAACACGCCGCCACAAAGCAGTACTAGGGCGCCACTTATTAACCAGTGCTGCTTGCTCATCGTCGGGGGTTGGGGGCTGCGCCCATGGCTGCCGTCAGGGTACGGCCCAGATCTTGCGCCCGCCATTGGGCAGCCAGCCCGGAGGCGGTGAGCGGTTCTAAAGGTGGCAGCTGGGCTAGAACCGGCGCTTGGGCCAATGCGGCCAGGGTGGCGGGATTGTCGGGATGGAGCGGGCCATTAAGCACTAGTCCCAACAGCGGAATGGAGCGCTGGCGCAGGGCCTCCACCGACAGCAGGGTGTGGTTGAGGGTGCCCAGGCCGCTGCGGGCCACCAGCAGCACCGGCAGCCTCCAGGCGGCTAGCTGATCGATTTGCAGCCAGTCGCGGCGCAGGGGCACCAGCAACCCACCGGCGGTCTCAACTACCAATGCTCCGGCCATTGCCGGCAGGGCCAGCCGGGCCGGGTCGATCGTGATGCCCTCTAGTTCGGCGGCCCAGTGGGGTGACACCGGCGTCTGCAGCCGGTAGGCCTCCGGTAGCAACCGCTCCGCTGGCAGCTGCAGCAGGGCCTGCAGGCGGCCCGAGTCGCCGCCGCCTTCCAGTCCGCTTTGTACCGGTTTCCAGTAGGTGGCCCCGAGCCCCTGGACCACAAGGGCGCTCACCACGGTTTTGCCCACGTCGGTGTCGGTGCCGCAGATCACCAGGGCGTTGCTGCAGCTGCTCATGGGCCGGGTCGCTGACCAAATAGCACTAATACTTCCCAGCTGACGCAGCCATCTGCTGGCCAGCAGTGCAGCAGCCGGCGCAACTGGGCCGCACTGAGGCGGTTGGCTCGGCTGGCGCTGGCCCCGAGGCCCTGTAGCTGCTGCAGAAAGCCGAGGCCGCTGCCGTAGGCGCGGCTGAAGCGCAGCCGGCGGCTGTAGTGAGCCATCAGGCCGCCCCTGCTGGCGGCGGCCAGCAGGGCTTCGGCGTCGGGCAGGCTCAGAGCTGTGCAGGGCACCCCTGCAGCCGCGGCGGCCTGGTGCCACTGGGGAAAACTGGCGCTTGTCGGCACTGCCAGGCCGAGCCAGCCCCCTGGCCGCAACTGCTCGCACCAGTGCTGTACTTGGGCTGGGGGATTCTCCAGCCACTGCAACGCGAAGCTGGAGGTGAGCAGGGAGGCCTGGCCCAGTTGCTCCGGCAGCCCCCAGTTGAGGTCCCAGCTGAGCTGGCCGCCGGCAGTGGTTTGGGGGTTATGGGCCAGCAGTTCGGGGCAGATATCAAGCTGCAGGAGGGCTCCCTGGCATCCCTGAGCCCGCAGCGCCTGCCCCACCAGCCCGGAGCCCGCGCCCAGATCGGCCCGGGGGCCGGCGGCAAGGTGGAGGGGCGCGCACAGGTGGGCCAGGCGCCAGGCCACCCCCTGCTGCAGGCGGGCATGGCGGGCATAGCCGGCGGCGTGGCGGCCGAAGCGGCTGCTCACTCGCGCGCTGAAACCTGCTTCATTTAAAAGCTTGTCATTTAAAAGCGTGTCTCTCAAAACCGTGTCGCGCACTGGATTTGCGTTCACGGCAGGCCCTCTATCCAGCCACACACGGTGGGCACGAGGGCCGGGCTGAGCAGGCAATGCCCCACGCCCGCCAGCACCAGGTTGTCGGCGGCAGGTAGGAGGTTGCGCAGCTGGTGGCGGGCTTGTGGATTCACGATTTGATCCTCGCCGCCCTCCACTATCAACAGCCGAGCCTGGAGCGGGAAGCCAGGCGGTAGCCCCGCCGTGGCCGCCAATAGGTTTAGATCTTCCGCCAGCCGCTGGCGGCCGGAGGCAGCAATAGGGGCGGCGGCGATGCCAGGGGGCAGCAGGCTGGAGGGTTGGGGGGCTGCGGCGCGCTCCATGAAGGTTTGGAGCATGGCGCTGGCTTCGGGGCCGGCCAGCTGGCTTGCCATGGCCGCCACGGCGCTGCGCAGCCGGCCGCCGCCGGGGCCCTCGGGCACAAAGCGGCCAAAGCTGGCGAGCAGCACCACCGCATCGGCCTGGGCCAGCACGGAGGCGGGCAGCAGATGGGGGCCCAGCGAGTGGGCGATCACCAGCTTCAGGCCCTGGTCGCTCTGCCAGGCCACCGGCCTGGGAGCTTGCCCGCCGTAGCCCCGTTCGCCGCACTGCCACGTCCAGCCGCGGGCGCTCCAGGCGCTTTGGAATGGTTCCCAGCCCTGGGCATCGCCGGCCCATCCGTGCATGGCGATCAGCTGCATGCAGGACTCCCCAGAGCTGTGAGCAATCGCTCCAATGTGCCCGCCGGTAGGTCGTGGCGCAGCACCAGCCGCAGCCGCGCCGTGCCTTCAGGCACGGTGGGGGGGCGGATGGCGACGCTTAAGAGGCCGGCTGCTTCTAAGCGTTGTTGCAGCTCGAGAGCCCGGTGATCGTCGCCCACCAGCAGCGGCAGGATCGGCCCGGTGCCTGGCGGCCGCGGCCAGCCGGCCGCTTCCAGACATGTGCGCCAACGGGCGGCTCGCTGCAGCAGGGCCTCGCTGCGGGGTTCGGCCTGAATCAGGGCCAGGGCGGCCAGGGCGCCGGCGGCCAATGGTGGGGCTAGGGCCGTGGTGTAGCGGTAGGCGCCGCTGGATTGCAGCAGCCAGTCCCCCACCAGGGCATCGCCGGCCAGAAAGGCCCCGCCGCCACCAAAAGCCTTGCCCAAGGTGCCGCTGATCAGGGCGATTTCGGGCTGGTTGTGGCCCAAGCCCCGTCCGCCGGGGCCGAGCACTCCCAGGGCATGGGCCTCATCGAGCAGCAGGGCGGCGCCGTGTTCGGCGCAGAGGGCCGTCAGGACCGCCACATCCACACTGGTGCCCTGCATCGAGAACAGGCTCTCGCTCAGTACCAGCAGCCGCTGTCCGGGAGCGCGCCGGCGGGCTGCTTGCAGCTGGGAGTCGAGCTGGGCCAGGTCGTTGTGGGCGAAGCGCTGCAGCCGGGCACCGCTGGCGCGCACCCCGGTGAGCAGGGAGTGGTGGATCAGTCGGTCGGCCAGCACCAGGCTGTGGCGATCAGCTAGGGCCCCTACCGCCGCCAGGTTTGCCTGAAAGCCGCTGGGAAATAGCAGCACCTGCTCGCGCCCCAGCCAGGCCGCCAGCGCTGCCTCCAGCTCGTCATGCACCGGCCGACTGCCACTCACCAGCCTCGATGCTCCTGCCCCCAGTCCCTGGCTGGCCGCGGCGGCCTGGGCGGCTGACACCACCTCGGGGTGACGGCTCAGACCTAGGTAGTCGTTGCTGGCTAGATCCAGCAGGGGGGCACTCCTGCTACCGGGAGTTGCCAGATCAAGGGTGGCGGCGGTTGCGGCGGGGGCAAAGCTGCGCAGGCCGCGGCGGCGCTGGGGGGGAATGGCTGCAAGTTGACGCCGCAATTCATCCCGCCAGCTGGCGGCTCTTTCCCCTGAGGGGGGAGAGGTGGTGCCGGGTTGTGTCAACGACCGGACATTGCTCCGCAAACGCTAAATCCGAGCTTGTGCCACGGCCTGTTGCTACTAGAGCTTGCCCGAGGCGGAACAGGCTCCTCCCTCATAGGATGGCTTCATGATCCAGCTCAAATAGCAGCGTGCCTGAAACGGCGCCCAATGGGCTGGATCCTGCAGCAATTTTCCCCTTCCCGCTCGACGACTTCCAGCTCGAGGCGATCGACGCGCTCAACCAGGGCCACTCGGTAGTGGTGAGCGCCCCCACGGGCTCCGGTAAGACCCTGGTGGGTGAGTACGCCATCTACCGCGCTCTGGCCCACGGCCAGAAAGTTTTTTACACCACGCCGCTGAAGGCCCTCTCTAATCAGAAACTGCGCGATTTCCGGGAGCAGTTTGGTGCCGACAAGGTGGGGCTGCTAACCGGTGATATGAGCCTCAACCGGGAGGCCCAGGTGGTGGTGATGACCACCGAGATCTTCCGCAACATGCTCTACGCGGAAGCCGATGCGGGAGATGACCCGCTTGAGGGCGTGGAGGCGGTGGTGCTCGATGAGTGCCACTACATGAACGATTCCCAGCGCGGCACCGTCTGGGAGGAGTCGATCATTCACTGCCCGCTGCCGATTCAGTTGGTGGCTCTTTCGGCAACGGTGGCCAATGCCGGCCAGCTCACCGACTGGATAGAGAGAGTGCATGGGCCCACCCAGCTGGTGCTCAGTGACCACCGGCCGGTGCCGCTGGCCTTCAGCTTTTGCAGTGCCAAGGGACTGCACCCCCTGCTCAACGACGAGGGCACCGGGCTCCATCCCAACTGCAAGGTGTGGCGCGCCCCCAAGGGCAGCCAGCGCAAGGGTCCGAAAACACCGAAACCACCCCAGCCCGAGGCTCCGCCCCTGGGTTTTGTGGTGGCCCAGATGGCGGAGCGCGACATGCTGCCTGCCATCTACTTCATCTTCAGTCGCCGCGGTTGCGATAAGGGCGTCAAGGAGCTGGGCAAGGCCGCCCTGGTGACGCCTGCTGAACAGGCGCGCATCAAGGCCCGCCTGGATCTGTTTATGGCAACGACCCCCGAGGCGGTGCGGGAAGGCGGCCACGCTGAGGCCCTGCTGCGGGGCATTGCCGCCCACCATGCCGGCGTGCTGCCGGCCTGGAAGGAGTTGATCGAGGAGCTGTTCCAGCAGGGGCTGATCAAGGTGGTGTTTGCCACCGAAACCCTGGCGGCCGGCATCAACATGCCGGCGCGCACCACGGTGATTTCGGCGCTGAGCAAGCGCACCGAGCGAGGCCACCGCCCTTTGATGGGCAGTGAGTTTTTGCAGATGGCGGGCAGGGCCGGCCGGCGCGGCCTTGATACCCAGGGCTACGTGGTGACCGTGCAGAGCCGCTTTGAAGGCGTGCGGGAGGCGGGCCAGCTCGCTACTGCGCCGGCAGATCCGCTGGTCAGCCAGTTCATGCCCAGCTACGGCATGGTGCTCAACCTGTTGCAGCGCTACGACCTGGCTAAGGCCAAGGAGCTGGTTGAACGCAGTTTCGGCCGCTACCTGGCCACCCTCGATTTAGTCGAGGACGAGGCCCGCATCGGCCAGTTGATGCAGCAGCTCGAAGGCCTGGAGGATGGCTCCGGCGAGGTGCCCTGGGACGACTTCGAGGACTACGAAAAGCAGCGAGCTCACCTGCGCGAAGAGAGGCGCATCCTGCGGATCCTCCAGCAACAGGCCGAGGAAACCGTCGCCCATGAGCTCACCTTGGCGCTGCAATTCGCCAGTGAGGGCACTTTGGTGAGTCTCAAGGCGCCCCAGCTACGCGGCCGGGTAACGCCGGCGGTGATTGTGGAGAAGGTGAAAGGGCCGGGGCAGTTTCCTTTGCTCAAATGCCTCACCGACGAGAACCTTTGGCTGTTGCTGCCCTGCCACGGGGTGGTGAGCCTCCATGCCGAGCTCAGTTGCCTGCAGGTGAGCCAGGTGGATCCCCCCGAGTTGCGCCAGCTTGGCGAGTTGCGCCACGGCGATCAGGCCAGCGGTGGCCTGGCCCTTGCCGTTGCCCACATGGCCAGTCGCCACGACATGGCCACGCCCCAGTACGACCTGGCCGGTGAGGTGCAGGACCAGGCCCAGCAGGTGCATCAGCTGGAGGAAAGCCTGGAGCTGCATCCGGCCCACCGCTGGGGCGACCGCCGCCAGCTCAAGAAGCACCGCCGCCGCATGGAGGAGTTGCAGCTGGAGATCGAGGAGCGCCAGCAGCTGCTGCACTTCCGCTCTAATCGCCACTGGGACACCTTCCTGGCCCTGATTGAGGTGTTGCGCTTTTTTGGGGCTCTGGCGGGAGCTGATGGCCTGGAGCCCACCGAAGTGGGCCGCACCGTGGCCGCCCTGCGCGGCGACAACGAGCTGTGGCTGGGACTGTCGCTGATGAGCGGCCACCTCGATGAGCTCGATCCGCCCCAGCTGGCGGCGGTGTTTGAAGCCATCTCCACCGAAGTCAACCGGCCCGATCTGTGGTGCGGCTACCCGCCGCCACCGGCCGCCGAGGAGGCCCTGCATGATCTGTGCGGCCTGCGCCGCGAGCTGGAGCGTCAGCAGGAGCACGCCAAGGTCAACTTCCCGCTTTGGTGGGAGCCCGAGTTGATGGGCCTGGTGCACGCCTGGGCTAAAGGTGCCAGCTGGAGCGACATGATTGCCAATACCTCCCTCGACGAGGGTGATGTGGTGCGGATCTTGCGCCGCACCGTGGATTTGCTGGCCCAGGTGCCCTACTGCGAGGCAATCAGCGAGCAGCTGCGCAGCAAGGCCCGCGCTGCCCTCAAATCGATCAATCGCTTCCCGGTTTGCGAGATCGAGGATTTGGTGGCTAGTGGCAACGGTCACCTGGATCCGGCGATCGAGCGCCCCCAGTCTTGAGGTTGGTGGGCCGTAACCCATGATCAACTCCGCCCGCATACGCATCATTGCCGTCGGCAAGGTGCGCAAGGGCTGGGTGAGCGAAGGGGTAGAGACTTATCGCAAGCGGCTCCCGGGCCTGGAGATCGTGGAACTGCGGGACGGTGGCATGGCCCGCGAGGCGGAGGCCATATCCGCTGAGCTGCGCGGCGGCGAGCAGTTGGTGGCCCTGTGCGAGGAGGGCCAGAGCTACGACTCGTTGGCCTTCGCCAAGGCGCTTGAAGGTTCTGGCTCGGAGCGGCTGGCGTTTGTGATCGGTGGGGCTGATGGTCTCGACCCGGCGCTCAAGGGGCGGGCCCACTGGCGCCTGAGCCTCTCACCGATGACCTTCCCCCACGAGCTGGCGCGGCTGCTGCTGTTGGAGCAGCTTTACCGGGCCAGCTCGATTCAGCAGGGCGGGCCGTATCACCGCGACGGCGCTTGACTGGGGTAGTGCTTACGCCCCGCGATGACCACGATTGACAGCCGCTACGAGGGAGCCCTGCGCTGCCACTCCAGCCACGGGCCTTCGGGCTGCGAGCTCGAGACCGATGCCCCCACCGACAACCAGGGCAAGGGGGAGCGTTTCTCGCCCACCGATCTGGTGGCCACGGCCCTGAGCACCTGCATCCTGACGATCCTGGGGATCGTTGCCGAGCGCCACGGCTGGCCGCTGCAGGGGGCCAGCGCTCGGATTGAAAAAACCATGACCCCCGAGGCGCCACGGCGCATTGCCCTGCTGGAGGTGTGGATCAGCTTGCCGGCGGGTCTCAGCGAGGAGCAGCGGGCCGTGCTTCACCGGGCCGGAGAGACCTGCCCGGTGAAGCTGAGCCTGGAGGGTGCTGTGCCGATGCGGCTGCACTGGGCCTGAACTGCCTGCCAGCTCAAATCCTTAGCTAAATCCCTAGTCGCTGCCAGATCACGTCCAGGTTGGCCTGATGCAGATCGGTGCTGAAACACTCAGCCAGCTGCTCAGCGCTGAGCTTGCTGATCACCTCTGCATCGGCTTCAAGGTTGGCGCGGAAGTTGCCGCCGTCCATATTCCAGGCGCTGTGGGCGTTGCGCTGCACGATCCGGTAAGCGTCTTCGCGGTTGATGCCGGCTTCCACCAAGGCCAGCAGCACCCGCTGGCTGAACACCACTCCGCCGTAAACGTTCATGTTGCGGGCCATGTTGTCTGGGTAGACCCCTAAGCCCTTCACTACCTCGGTCATCTCCCGCAGCATGAAGTGCAGGGTGGCGGAACAGTCGGGCAGCATCATGCGCTCCACCGAGCTGTGGCTGATGTCGCGCTCGTGCCAGAGGGCGCAGTTTTCCAGGGCCGCCACCACATAGCTGCGCAGCACTCGGGCCAGGCCACTGATCCGCTCGCTGCGGATCGGGTTGCGCTTGTGGGGCATGGCCGAGCTGCCCTTCTGCCCCTTGGCGAAATTTTCCTCCACCTCGAGCACGTCGGTGCGCTGCAAGTTGCGGATCTCGGTGGAGAAGCGCTCCAGTGCCGCGCCCACCAGGGCCAGGGTCTGCACGTATTCGGCGTGGCGATCGCGGGCGATCACCTGGGTGCTGGCCGTATCTGGCTCCAGGCCAAGCTTGGCGCAGGCGATCGCCTCCACCTGGGGGTCGGTGTTGGCGTAGGTGCCCATGGCGCCGCTGATCTGGCCCACGCTCACCACCCGCTCGAGCCGCTCGAGGCGCTCGCGGTTGCGTTCCACTTCCGCCAGCCAGCCGGCCACCTTGAAGCCGAAGCTGATCGGCTCGCCGTGGATGGCATGGCTGCGGCCGATCATCACCGTGCCCTTGTGCTCGCGGGCTAGCGCCCTGAGGGCATCGGCGAGGGCATCAAGCTCGGCGCGCAGTAGGGCCACCGAAGCTTTCATCTGCAGGGCCAGGCCTGTGTCGAGCACATCTGAACTGGTCATGCCCACGTGGATGTAGCGGCCCGCATCCCCCACGTGTTCATTCACATTGGTGAGGAAGGCGATCACGTCGTGGCGAACCTCGGCCTCGATCTCGAGGATCCGCTCTACCGAAAATCTGGCCTTCGCCTTAATCGTCGCAACTGCCTCAGCGGGCACTCGCCCCAAATCACAATTGGCCTCGGTGGCAGCGATCTCCACATCGAGCCAGCTTTGGAACTTCGCCTGCTCGCTCCACAGGGCGCCCATCTCGGGCAGGGTGTAACGCTCGATCAAGGCCGCGCCTGGCTCACTGCCAGACCAATGTATGGGTGCGCCCCTTAGGCAGCGGTCGTCAGGCGTTGGTGCTCCACCTCCCAGTGCACCTGATGGCCCCAGGCCTGCTGCCGCACCCAGCAGCGGCCGCCGCGGCACTGGATCAGCTGGAAGGGGGGCAGGTCGGAAGGTTGATTGCGCAGTTTGACGAAGCTGCCGGGATAGAGCAGTTCCAGCACATTGGCTGCAGCATTCGCGGTCCGGATTGAGGTGGCCATCGGTGCCGGATCAACTTCTGGGTGCCATCCTCTGCCGGGTTTTGGTGCGGAGGCAGAGATGCTTGGAATCTGTTCCGTTTGCGTTGTGGTTTGATCACAAAAGGTGGAGCGCCATGGCTCGCAAGCAACGACTGGATTTGGAGCTCGTGGCCCGCGGCCTGGCGGCTAGTCGTCAGCAGGCCCAGCTGTTGATTAGGGCCGGGCGGGTGCGCCACGGCGACAAAGTGCTCGATAAACCAGGCACCGAGGTGTTGCCGGAGGCCGAGCTGGTGGTGCAGCAACTTCCTCGCTATGTATCAAGGGGTGGCGAAAAGCTGGTGCGGGCCCTTGAGGCCTTCCCCATCGCCGTGCAGGGGCGCGTTTGCCTTGATGGCGGCATCTCCACTGGCGGCTTCAGCGATTGTCTGCTTCAGCACGGGGCCTGCCGCATTTATGGAATTGATGTGGGCTACGGCCAGACGGCCTGGAGCCTGCGCAGTGATCCGCGGGTAGTGCTCAAGGAGCGCACCAACCTGCGTCACCTCACCCCGGATGCTCTTTACGGCCCCGAAGACCCCTGGCCCGATCTAGCGGTGGCCGATGTGTCGTTTATTGCCTTGGCCTTGGTGCTGCCTGCCCTGCTGGCGCTGCTGCAACCCCAAGCACCCGTGGATCTGCTGTTGCTGGTTAAACCCCAGTTTGAGGTGGGCAAGGGCCGGGTGGGCAAGGGCGGGGTGGTGCGTGATCCGGTTGCGCATTGCGATGCCATCGAAGGGGTGATCACCGCGGCCTCTGGCCTGGGTTTGGTGGCTTGCGGCCTGGTGGCATCACCAATCACTGGACCTGCCGGCAACCACGAATACTTGCTCTGGCTGCGGCGCTCCGATTGCGATGGGCGGGTCGGAATGGGTGATGTTGCCGGGGATGTTGCAGTGGATGTTTTTGAGCCTGTTGAACAGCTTGTTGAACCAGCCCAAAGCGACCCGAAATTCAGCTCTGCGCCAATCCGCCCTGCGCCAATCAGCCCAGAGCAAATAAAAAACCTGGTAGCCAGCACGCTGACTCCCAGGGAATAAAAATCAAAAGGGGTGCTGGCGCTCAGATGGCGCCGCTGTCCCGATCACCGGTGCGGATTCGAACCACCGAATCAATCGTGCTCACGAAGATCTTGCCGTCGCCGATTTCGCCGGTGCGGGCCGCGTCTTGAACGGCGCTAACCACGGTGTCGACCTTGTCGTCATCGACAACTATCTCAAGTTTCAGCTTCTGGAGGAATTCGACGGTGAATTCAGAGCCGCGATAGCGCTCTACCTGGCCCTTTTGACGGCCAAAACCCCGCACTTCGCTCACGGTCATGCCCACGATCCCCGCATTGACCAGGGCGACCTTGACGTCCTCGAGCTTGAAGGGACGAATGATGGCCTCAATTTTTTTCATAGGAACAGCTCGGGCTAATTAGGAAGTCTCTCAGGAAATCCCTGCCGATGGTAGGGAGTAAAGCCATTACGCCCGAGCTTTGCGGGGGTCGTCGTAGCGATTGCTACCGGCTCGGGCAGCCGTTGGCTGCGGCCACTTTCCTTAAGATCGCCCAGTGGCACTGGCCCTTACCCTTTCCTTGCTCCGATGTCTTCCAGCCCAGCTTCTGCTAACGCGTCCTCCCTCACCCAGGCGCCCATGTATGGCGAGCGCGCCATCGCTGAAGCAGAGCTGATCTGTTTTGACAATCCCAGGCCTGCCCGTGCCTACGAGATTTCCATCGAGCTGCCGGAGTTCACCTGTAAGTGCCCATTTTCCGGGTACCCCGATTTTGCGGTGTTGCGCCTGATCTACCAGCCCGGCCCCCGGGTGGTGGAGCTCAAGGCCATCAAGCTCTACGTCAACAGCTACCGCGACCGCTCCATTTCCCATGAAGAGGTGACCAATCGCATCTTGGATGATCTGGTTGCCGCCACCGATCCCCAGTGGATGCAGCTGGAGGCTGATTTTCACCCCCGCGGCAACGTTCACACCGTGGTGCGCGTCAGCCACGGCACGCGGCTGGATTGTTAGAGCTGGGCGAGCATCTGGGGCAGCTCGGCAGCGAAGCCGGTGAGATTGCGGTTGCAGAGGCCCGCAACGTGCAGCTGACCCGCTTGGCCGGCCGGCTGCTCAGCGATGGCCCAAAGCTGACGCGTAGCAAGCAAGCTGAGACCACCGCCGGCTAGGGCGATCGCAAATCCTGCATAAACCAGTGGAACCCCAGGATCACGCTTCAGCAGGATGCCACTGGCGGGGAGCACGCTTTCAACCCGTATCGGTAGCCCTTTCACTTCCACAGCTGCGCCGCCTGGGGCTAGGCGAGCTAAGGAGATTCCGTCGGCGCCGTAGATCTCCACAGGGCCTTGTTCGCTGCCCAAGCTGAGCAGCACCGGCTCGCTGCCATCGGGACGGGTGGGCAGCACGATTCCCCAAATCTGTTCGCCTAGCTGAGGAAAGCTCTGTAGCGGTAGCTCCAGTAGGGGGCTTTTGCCCAGTTGCAGGCTGATGGTGGCCAGGGCCCAGTCGGCTTGATAAAGGGTGACCCCCTTGAAGCGCAGCGGATGGTTAACGCTGATCTCAGCCTGCTTCAGCAGGCTGCCGCCGCTGCCATCGCCCTCCAAGATGCGCAACTGGGAGGTGAATTGCTCAGGTCGTCCGGCGGGATCGCGCTGGATTGAAAAGTGGTCGAGGGCGAGGGTGAGTTGGCTGCTGCCCCGGCTGTCCATCAGCTCCAGGCTGCGGCCGGGGGCGAGGTATTGCTCAGCCCGTTGCCCCCCAAGTGCCCCCCAGGCGGCTCCGAGCATCAGCACCACCATCCCGGCGTGCACCAGCAGGGGCCCGACCCGGCCTAGCAGCCCCTTGCGGGCTGCTAGGCGGTCGTCGTGGCGCTGAATTTGCCAGCCCTGGCGCTGCAGCAGTCCGGCCAGCTGATCGAGGCTCGCCGTGGGGGAGTTGGTGCTGAGGGTTTCGGCCACGCTCAGCTTGCTGAGCTGGCGGGGGGTGCTGTAGTCGATCCAGCGCAGGGCGGCCTGCAGGGCGGGCCACTGGCGGCGCCAGCTGCATAGCAGCAGGGCTAGGGCCAGCCAGGCCAGCAGCCCCAGGAACCAGCCGCTGGAATACACATGGTCGAGCTGGAGGGCCAGCACCCCATCACCGTTCAGCAGGCCGAGCCAGGGCTGGGGGTCGTAGAGCCGGTGGTAAAGGTCGGCTGGTTCCCGCTGGGGGATGGCCGTGCCGACGCCACTGGTGACGGCAATCACCAGCAGCAGCACGATCGCTACCCGCAGATCGGAAATCCAGCCGACCAGCCGCAGCAAGGCTTTCATCGCCAGTTGGCCACCAGGGTGAGGGCGCCGGTGGTCACCAGCACCACGCCGCTGATCGGGGGAACCCATTGGCCCAGCCGCCTCAGGCTCAGCAAGCCCGGCAGGCTGGCGGCCGCCGTGCCGGCCAGCAGCAGCGGCACCACCTGACCCGCTCCAAAGCTGGTGAGCAGCAACATGCCTACCAGTGGTTTGCCGTTCTGGGCCATCCAGGCCAGCAGCACAGCCAGCACTGGCGTTGTGCATGGGGTTGCGGCCAATCCAAAAGCCAACCCTGCCGCCAAAGGAGCTAGGGGGGCTGGCACCCGGCGACGCCAGACTTCAGGATCGGGTCCGGCGGGCAGGGGCAGCTTCAGCAGGCCCAGCAGGTTTAGGCCCATCAGCAGGGCAAGCACAGCCACCACCGTGGGAATCAGCCCGGGGATTTGGCCGTAGATCCGGCCCAGTAGGCCGCTAACCAAGCCCAGCAGCACCAAGGAGGCCACGATGCCGGCCGCAAAGCTGAGGCTGCGCTGCCAGGGAGCCTGGCTGGGCTTAACGCCGGGCGTGCCGCCAAAACCAGCCAGATAGGCAAGGGTGACCGGCAAAAGCGACAGGGAGCAGGGCCCCAGGCTCGTGAGCAGGCCGCCAGCAAAGACAACCCCAACGGTGGTGGGGGTGGGGCTGGCCAGGGAGCGCTGCAGCAGCGTCTCGCTGCTGCGGGCCCAATCGGCCAGTTGGGGCCCAAAACTAATCATCCAATCAGCCTATCGGGCAGCTGCGGTGCGGCGGCGCCTGGGGGTAGGGGCAAGACCGCCTGCCTCCAGCGAGCAGCGGATCAGCAAGCCGCAAATAAGCAGGCTGGCCATCAAGGAGTTGCCGCCGTAGCTGATCAGTGGCAAAGGCAGGCCGGTGGTGGGCATGGCACCGCTGGCTACGGCGATATTGAGGATGGATTGGCCCACCAGCAAGGTGGTGCAGCCGATGGCGATTAGGCGCTGCTGGTTGCTGCGGCAGCTGAGAGCAACCCTCAGGCCCACAAAGCCAAACAGCAGCAAAAACAGCAGCAGCACCAGCGAGCCCACGAAGCCAAATTCCTCAGCAAAAACTGCAAAAATAAAATCGGTGCTCTGGATCGGCAGGTATTGCAGTTTCTGGGTGGAAAGGCCAAACCCCTCGCCTAGAAAGCCTCCTGAGCCGATCGCCATCAAGCTCTGCACCAGTTGGTAGCCGTCCCCCTGGGCGTCCCGCCAGGGATCCAGGAAGGACACCACCCGCAAACGCTGGTATTCGTTGATCATGATGCTGGCGCTGCCAAGCAGCCCTCCCGCTCCGGCTGCCCCGAGCAGCATGGGCAGGGAAAGGCCCCCAGCCAGGGCCATCAGCCAGAGCAGCAGCCCTGATAGGGCGGCGGTGCTGAGGTTTGGTTGCTTGAGGATCAGCAGGATCAGGGCCCCAAATGCCCCTAGCCATAGCAGTTTCTGGTCGTTGCCGATGCGCTTCCAGTGGGCAAAAAGGGCAGCGCCCTGCAACACCACAAAAGGCTTGACCAATTCCGATGGCTGCAGCTGTACCGGTCCAAGCACCAGCCAGCGACTGGCGCCGTTGACAGTGCTGCCCATCACCAGGGTGGCTGCGACCAGAATGATCCCAACCCACAACCCCAGCGGAGCTAGGTGCAACCAGCGCCGCAGGCTGGTGCGCAAGCCAAACCAGAGCAGCCCCCAGCTGGCAGCCATCCAAACCAGCTGGCGTTTGAGATAAAAGGCGCCGTCGCCCATCTCCCGTTCAGCTACCCACCAACTGGCGGAGGTGAGCACCAGTAGTCCGATCACGCTCCAGACCGCCACCATGCCCAGAAGCAATCTGGCCTCTGCAGGCCACTGGGACCAGGGCAACGGCAGCAGCACCCCAGCCTTCGGAGGACCGCCGACAGCGTCGCGGTGGAGGTTGTGAGTTGCGGTGCGGGCCAAGGCTGGAATTGGGGAGTGGCAGAGGTAGGGCCATCTTCAACCCATTGAGCCGTGCCCGGGGGGGTGTTGTCGACCCCTGGCAGCCAGAGTAAAACAACAAAAAAGCCCGGCATCTGCCGAGCTTGGGAAGAAACGAAATGTACTGAATAATCAGTTGCCGACGTTCTGTTGGCGACGCCCAGCGGCTAGTTCTACTTTGAGGATCTTGCCGCCCTGTTTCATGATCCGCTGCTGCTCAGCGAACCAGCTGTCGTAGGGCACCCATTTGGTGAAATAGGTGTTTTGAAGCTCACGCTGGGAGCGGCTCTTTTCCGGGCAAGGAATGCAAGCCGTGATCTTGAACAGACGCATGGAGATGATCCTCGGGTGTGCCGATGGCAGGGATCAGTTGCCCAGGCCGGAGCAGATGTAGTCGAAGTAGACGGCCATTTCACGACCGGCATCAGGACCCACCAGTGCAGCGGTGGTTTCCTTCATGGCCTGGATGGATTGCACGGTGGCACCAATGGGTACACCCAGGGAGTTATAAGTCTCCTTGAGACCATTCAGCACCCGCTCATCCAGGATGGAGGTGTCCCCAGCCAGCATGGCGTAGGTGGCGTAACGTAGGTAGTAGTCCAGATCGCGGATGCAGGCTGCATAGCGACGGGTGGTGTACATGTTGCCGCCCGGACGGGTGACATCCGAATACAGCAGCGACTTAGCTACGGCCTCTCTGATGATCGCCGAACCATTGGCGCTGATGGTGGCAGCGGCGCGGACGCGCAGTTCACCACTGGTGAAGTACTGCTCCAGGCGGCCCATGGCGGAGTCGTCCAGGTACAGGCCCTGAACGTCGGCCTGGTTAATGACGTTTGTGATCGCGTCTTGCATGAATCCAGCTGTGGTGGCGGGGAGTAGTAAAAGAACGCTGCCTCAGGAGAGGGCGCCAATGACGTAGTCGAAGTAGAAGCCGGCTTCTTCAGCGTCAGAGCCGGTAAGTAGACCCATGGCGGCGTTCTTCATTTCCCGCACGGACTCAGCCATGGCATCGAGGGGAGTGCCGAGGGAGCGATACATCTCCTTGGCTCCGATGATGCCAACCTCTTCGATGGGGGTCACATCGCCGGCGATGATCCCGTAGGTCACCAAACGCAGGTAGTAGTCCATGTCGCGGAGACACGAAGCGGTCATCTCCTCGCCGTAGGCGTTGCCGCCGGGGGAAATCACGTCGGGACGCCGCTGGAACAGGGCGCCACCAGCGGTCTTGACGATGCGCTCGCGGCTTTCTCCGAGAACCTGGGCGACGCGGATACGACGTTGACCAGCGCCCACGAAGGACTTGATCTGGTCGAGTTCGCCAGGGCTGAGATAGCGGGCTTCCGCGTCCGCGTTGATGATCGAGTTGGAGACGATGCTCATGCAGTTCTGCCTCGAAACAAGCGGCCGCCTTGACGGAGACCGATATCCGGTGGGTAAGGGAAAGGATCGACTTGCGCCGATCGCCAAATCATTCTGCGGCAAAGCCCCTCGCTGGCCCCCTGGCGGTAACAGTTCTTCATGGCGTTTGTGGTTGAAAAACCCCTTGCGGCGCAATGGCTTTGGGCGGTATTGTTAATAGCGGCTTGGCGCAGCAATTATTCATCATTTTGCTTCGCTAATCGCTCCACTTGTTTCGGCTTGCGGCTCAACTTTTGCGACAATTATTATCTTGATCATAAAAAACCCCCCGAAGTGTCTCCGGGAGGCTCGCGAAGTCGCTGAAGCAGCGCGCAGGGGTGGCATCGGGTTGAGGCGTTGCTGGGCGTAGGGGCCTACTTCCAGCGGCGAGTTGGTGCAGGTGCTTGGCGGATGCTGCCCGGCCCTGCGATGAAGTTGTCTTCGGGCCGAGATGCCGTCATGGTTTCTCCCCCTACGGTCTGAGCTGTCCAGCTCCCCACGACAATCTGCCGGCGCCCCGGCAGGTTGCGATTGGTTACATCTCCGGTAGTGCGTACGGTCTGGTCAACGGGCACGTTTGGACGTTTGTCCTGGGTAAATTCATTGGCATAGGCAGAGGCGTCGAAGGCGCGGTTGAGGCCGGGCACCTTGCGCGCATTGCGATCAGTAGCGGTGACAAATCGCTCGTAGGGGACTATATCTTCACCGTAGGTTTCGTTGTATTCGCGGCTGTTCAGGATCCCGTCGACGACGCCGTAGAAGCCGGTGCGGGCAGCGGTATCGAAGTAGGCGTCAATTTCCCATCGCCCGAAGGTTGGGCGACCTAGCAGCCGGCGATGTATAACCTCGATGGCCTTGGTGATGTATAGGCCGCTCCAATAACGGCGGCGGAAGGCCTTGGAGCGGGCGACCTGGCGGATGAATTCCCGCAGGCTGATATCGCCGTTCTCGAGCTTGATTTCTTCAACCTTATTGCGCTCTCCGGCATAGCCAGCAGTGCCTAAAACTTGCACATAGACCGCATTAATAACGGCCTGGGTGCTGGCTTCAGTGCCACGGATGCTGGGCTGGCCGCCACGGGTGGGCACGGAGCTGCCGCCGGTAGCAATCTGCTGGAGGCGTACAACCTTGGGCCCCACCCGGCGGGGCTGGGCCTTACGGAACTGGGCGCTGTCCATCTGGCCAGGCTGGGCCAAGCCATTGCCGATCAGGATGCGGCGGCTGTCGTAGCCGTAGGGCGCTGGCCGGGTGGCCACTGAGGCGGTGCCGGAAGGGAAAATCGCGCCGAAGTTGAGGGCCAGGGGATCGTTGCCGCCGCCGTAGACGTGCTGATCGGCGAAGGGTTGGCGATAGGACGCGTAGAGGGTGACGTATTGGGGTGCGCCTTCAAAAGGCGCGCTGAAGCGGAATAGCTTGCGGTTTGATCCCCAGCCGGCACTCTCCTGGGCTTCTTCACCGAGATCCCGCAGGTAGGGCACGGTTTCCTCGCCGAACACCCGCGCGTATTCCAAGGTGTTGATCAGGGAATCCACTAGACCATTCAGGCCTTGGACGCTGACGATGTCGAAGTAGCGGGTGAATTCCTCACGGGAGCTGATGCCGCGACCGAGGAAGTGGCGGAAGGCCAGCTCAACCGCCCTGCTATTGGAAAAGCGTCCGAAAAACTGTTGGCGATATTCTTTGCTGTGGCCGAGGGAGCGGATGAATTCCCGCATCGACAGCTGGCCCTGGCGCACCTGGCTGGCTTCAACCGGGCAGGGCGTCTGGCTGTAGGCCTTGGCGATGTCCCGTTCAAAAACCTGGCGATAGGCGGCTCGAATCACTTCGGCTTTCTGGGCGCCACTTAGGCGCTTTCTCATGATGAAGCGCTGCTTGCCGTCTGCGGCTAGGGCATAGGTGGCAGGCAGTTGCAGGCCCTGACTTTCAGGGCTGCCGAGGCGCTGCCGGGTGCTTGGTGTGGCCACCTGCAGTTCGGCGAGCAGCACGTTGAAGTACTGGATCACCAGCTCGCGGGCCTGGGGATTGTCTTTGCAGAGGCCGGCGGCTGCGGCGCGCATTTCCTGCAGGGCCACATTGGTAGCCGCCAATGAGCAGGCCTTCTCCAATATGTCGCGCAGGCCGCGGGTGTTCACGGCCAGGATGCTGGGGTCTCCTGCCACCAGGGCGTAGCCCACATAGCGGAGGAACCAGCCCATGTCGCGCAGCGACTTGCGCATCCGATCGGTGCCGTAACGGCCCACGGCAATCGGGCTGAAGCCGGTGGGCAGCACAACCCTTACATCGGCGTCGCCACCTGAGCTTTCGAGCAAGCGAGTGATCAGGTTGCCGCTGGAGTTGCCGGTGCCCTGGGCGAAGGTCTGCACCGAACGCTGAAAGGCGGCCTGGTCAGCGGCCAAGGGGGTGGCGTCGCTGGACCCACTGCTGACGACGCTCAAGGGAGCATCTAGGTAGGAGAGGGGCGTGCCTCCGGAGAAGATCCGGTTGGCCGCCTTGGCCACGATGAAATCAGCGTTTTCTGAGATGCGGCGTGCAGCTTCTAAGCGCTGCTGGCCACTCTGGAAAAACGCCACCAAGGTTTCAAGCTCGCCGCCGTCGGGGAAGCGATCCTGTTGCTCCGCCTGACGGACGCTGGAGAGCGGCAGGGTGTCGTAGCGCTGGGGTGAAACCCTGGTGCTGCCGCTGCTGGCGGTCACGGTCATTGACGAGAGCGAACCGGGCAGGGCCACGTTACGGCGGGCCCTCGGGGCCTTTGCCCAGCCATGAACAAATGTTTGCAGCTTCGCTGGCTTGCTGATGCCAATTGACCCGTTTTGACTCGTTCTAGTGGCCGCTGGACGTGAAAAGCTCAGCCGGTTGCCGCTGATCCGTCCTTGCCTGCCAGTGATGCCGCCACGCCGATGGTGAGCGCCTTTTACGACCGTTTCCCCTACCCGGGAGACCCCCTCCAAGACGGCCCACCCCCTGGATACAACTGGCGCTGGTGCATCGATAGCGCCTGGGCTGCTGCTACTGGAGCCCTACCGCCGCGCTCCGACCAAGGTGAACGGTCTTGGCGGATTCTCGACGCCGGCTGCGGCACCGGCGTCAGCACCGATTACCTCTGCCACCTCAACCCCGGTTCCTCGGTCCTGGCGGTAGATATCAGCGCCGGAGCGCTTGAGGTGGCACGGGAGCGCACCCGACGTTCAGGGGCTGCAAAAGCAGTGCGGGAGTTGCGTATCGAACAGCGCAGCCTGCTTGATCTGGCTGGCGAGGGACCCTTCGACTACATCAATTCCGTTGGTGTTCTGCACCACCTGCGCGAGCCAGAGGCTGGTTTGCAGTCATTGGCTGGATTGCTGCGGCCAGGCGGGCTACTGCATCTCTTTTTGTATGCGGATGGCGGCCGCTGGGAAATTCACCGCACCCAGCGGGCCTTGGCACGGCTGGCCGTCGGTTCAGGAGCGGAGGGGCTAAGGCTGGGTCGCCAGCTGCTGGCTGAGTTGCCTGAGGGAAACCGACTGCGCCAGCATCACGAGCGGCGCTGGATCGTCGACACGGCAGCCGATGCCAATTTTGCGGATATGTATCTGCACCCCCAAGAGACCAGCTACAACCTCGAACGTCTGCTGGCTTTTGTCGCCTCAGCCGGTTTGGAGTTTGCCGGGTTTTCCAATCCGGAGGTGTGGTCGCCCGCGCGCTTGCTTAGTGGTGAGCTGCTGGAGCGGGCCCAGGGCCTCAGTCAGCTTGAGCAGTGGAGCCTGGTGGAGGAGCTTGATCCTGATATCAGCCATTTCGAATTTTTTCTCAGCCATGGTGCGGTGAGGGCACCCGATTGGAGCGACGACAAAGTTTTGCTGGCAGCTCGGGGTGAAATAAACCGCTGCCTTTGGGGTTGGCCAGCCACCCGCTTGATGGGGCCAGACCTAACGCCCCTTGACGTCAGCGAGGCGGGGCTCAATTTGATGGCTGCCCTTGAGACCGCACCGGGTGTGGCGATCGGCCAGCTGCCTTTGGATTGGCCTGCAGCGCAACGGCTTGCCGTGGCCCGCCAACTGCTGAACCAGAGGGTTTTGCTGCCGGTGCTCTGAGGGGGCAGGGATCAGGACCGTGATAGATTCCGCGCGCCTTTTCAGGGATTTGAGCGCGCTTGTCGGTATCCCTCCCCTGCCCCCTACTTCCCGACCCTGAACCCACCGTTTCAACGGCAGTTCAGGCTGGTGAAGCGGTTGAGCAGCTGGATGATGCCACCGGTGCATCAACCCTGCCAGCGCTAACCGCCGATGTCAGCAATGGCATGGATGGTTATTTCCGGCTCCAACGCCGGCTCTTGCTTGCAACCTTGCTGCTTTCGGCAGTGGCGGTGGCAGGAACAGCCGTTTTGGGCTCCATCTCCACGGCTTCCAGCCTGTTGGTGGGTGCTTTAGCTGGCCTTCTTTACCTGTGGCTGCTCAGCCGCAGTGTCACCAAGCTGGGAGAAAATGCTCGGCGGGTTAGCAAGGTTCAGCTGCTGGTGCCGGTCGTCCTGGTGCTTATCGCAGCCCGGATTCCCCAACTTTCGATCCTGCCGGCTCTTTTGGGCTTTCTGCTCTACAAGCCGGCCGTGATCCTTCAGGCAGTCTTCGACACCTGACCCCATTTCCGTTCCGTCGCCCTGGCGACCCCGAACTCCCCTTCGCTGGCTCCGATGCCTCTCCTTCTCCCCTTTGCTGAACTGGAGGTTGGTAAACACCTCTACTGGCAACTTGGCAACCTCAAGATTCACGGCCAGGTTTTCCTGAGCTCCTGGGTCGTTATCGGTGCCTTGCTTGCCTTTGTAGTGGTTGGCACCCGCAAGCTGGAGCGTGATCCCCGAGGTACCCAGAACCTGCTGGAGTTCCTCTGGGATTACATCCGAGATCTCTCCCGTGAACAGATTGGTGAGAAGGCTTACCGCGATTGGATGCCCTTCATCGGCACCCTTTTTCTGTTCATCTTTGTGAGCAACTGGGGCGGAGCCCTGGTGCCCTGGAAGCTGATCCATCTGCCTAGTGGCGAGCTTGGGGCACCAACGGCTGATATCAACACAACCATTGCTTTGGCTTTGTTGGTATCCCTTGCCTACTTCTATGCCGGCTTGAGCCGTAAGGGGCTGAGGTATTTCGAGTACTACGTGGAGCCGACACCGATCATGCTTCCATTCAAGATCGTTGAAGATTTCACCAAGCCCCTTTCCCTTTCCTTCCGTCTATTTGGCAACATCTTGGCGGATGAACTGGTAGTCGCAGTTCTGGCATTTCTGGTGCCCTTGATTGTGCCCCTGCCTGCAATGTTCCTGGGTCTTTTCACCAGTGCTATTCAGGCCCTGATTTTTGCCACCCTCGCCGCCTACTACATCGGCGAGGCGGTGCACGAAGAGCACCATTAGGAGCTCCTCGCCAGCTGCTCCGCTCCGGCGGTCTGCTAAATCTCCCTCGCGCAGGTCCGGAAGCATCCCGGGCCCATTCTTGAAAGGATGTCCTCAGCGCAGGGTTTTATTCCCGGTCCATAACGCGCCACAACCGCGACCCCAATCCCCCACTCCACCATGGATTCCATCACCTCCGCTGCGTCTGTTCTGGCCGCTGGTCTGGCTGTAGGCCTCGGTGCCATCGGCCCCGGCATCGGTCAGGGCACCGCAGCTGGCGGCGCCGTTGAAGGCATTGCACGTCAGCCTGAAGCCGAAGGCAAGATTCGCGGCACCTTGCTGCTCTCCCTGGCCTTCATGGAAGCGCTCACCATCTACGGCCTTGTGGTCGCCCTGGTGCTGTTGTTTGCCAACCCCTTCGCTGGTTGAGCGTTGTTGTGAGTGGAAGGAGGGCTGGGGCTTGTTGCTCCTGCCCTCCCAGGCTCACAAACCTCAATCCCGACCGATCGTTCCAGCGCCCTCGCCCAAATGACCAGCTGGCTTCTGCTCGCCGAAGCAGGTGTCCCTGAGGGAGGTCTTTTTGACCTCGATGCCACCCTGCCGCTGATGGCGGTTCAGGTTGTTCTCCTCACTTTCATTCTGAATTCGCTGTTCTTCCGCCCCGTAGGACGGGCAGTGGAGGAGCGTGAGAGCTTTATCTCCACTAGCCGCGCTGACGCCAAGCAGAAGCTGGCTCAATCTGAGCGGCTGGAAGCCGATCTCAAGGAACAGCTCAAGGACGCGCGTCAGCAGTCCCAAAAGTTGATCCTCGAGGCCGAGCAGGAAATGGATCGTCTCTACCGCGATGCCCTTGCCGCGGCTACGGCCGATGCCAATGCTTCCCGTGAGCAGGCCCGCCGTGAGATTGATTCTCAGCGAGACCAGGCGATGGACCGGCTTAATAAGGACGCCGACAAGCTCGGTGATCTGATCGTGACCCGCTTGCTGGCTGCCTCATGACTTTCCTGCTCCCCTCCTTGCTAGCAAGTCACGGCGGATTTGGTTTCAACCTCAATCCGTTCGAGACCAACATCATCAACTTGGCGATTGTGATCGCCTGCCTTTGGAAGTTTTTGCCAGGTTTCCTCGGCAGCATCCTGGAGCGCCGTCGTGCAGCCATCCTCAACGATCTGCAAGATGCTGAGCAGCGTCTTCTCGCAGCAACATCTTCGTTAGCTCAAGCCCAGCAGGATTTGTCGGCAGCACAACAAAAGGCTGAGCAGATTCGCGCTGATGGTTTGGCCCGTGCCCAATCCTTGAGGCTGGAAAGCGAAAAGCGCACGATCGTTGAAATGGCTCGCCTCAAGCAGGGCGCCATGGCCGACTTGAATGCCGAAGCTGCCCGCGTCACCGACCAGTTGCGCCGCGAAGCCGCCAACCGGGCTATTGCCCAAGCACTTGCCACCCTCCCCGGCAAGCTCAATGCAGATGCCCAGGCCCGACTGATCGATCAGTCCATTTCAACCCTGGGTAAAGCCTGATGCCACTCCTTAACTCGATTGCAACCCCATACGCCGAGGCGTTGCTGCAGGTAGCTGAATCTCGTAAGGAGACTGATGCTGTTGCCAAACAGGCAAAATACCTTCTGGCCGTATTGAGTTCGAGCCCCGAGCTAAAAGCTGCTCTGGCGTCGCCCGTGCTTGAGCCGGAATCCAAGAAGGCTGCTTTGGCAAAGCTTTTCGACGATCAGGTCACCCCTGCGGTGCAAAATCTGCTCAAGCTATTGGCCGATCGCCAGCGCCTGCCCATGATGGAGGCTGTCTTGATGCGTTTCCTGGAGCTTTATCGGGAGCTGCGCAACATCACTTTGGCCAAGGTGACATCTGCTGCTGCCCTCAGCGAGGAGCAGCAGGCTGAGCTCAACCGCAAGGTTCAAGCGATTGCAGGCTCTAAATCGGTGGAGTTCGACCTCGTGGTTGATCCCTCCTTGATAGGTGGCTTCATCGTCAGCATGGGCTCCCAAGTTATTGATGCCAGCCTTTCTGGTCAGGTGCGCCGCCTTGGACTGGCGTTGGCTCAGGTGAGCTAGCTCCTCTGTCCGCCCAAGCTGCCGGAACCTTATGGCTCCGGCAGCGCTCTCCCCGCTTCCCCGTCTTCCCCTCCATCAGCCCCCCTGTGGGGACTTCCTCCCATGGTTTCCATCCGCCCCGACGAGATCAGCGCCATCCTCAAGCAGCAGATTGAGGACTACGACAAGTCGGTTTCGGTTAGCAACGTTGGCACCGTGCTGCAGATCGGCGATGGCATCGCCCGCGTGTATGGCCTGCAGCAGGTGATGGCCGGTGAACTGGTGCAGTTCGAGGACGGCACCGAAGGCATCGCTCTCAACCTCGAAGACGACAATGTCGGCGTGGTGTTGATGGGCGAAGGTCGCGGCATTCAGGAGGGCAGCACCGTCAAGGCAACCGGCAAGATCGCCGCCGTGCCCGTTGGCGACGCCATGCTTGGCCGGGTTGTGAATTCGCTGGGCCAGCCCATCGACGGCAAGGGTGACATCGCCACCACCGAAACCCGCCTAATCGAATCGATGGCGCCTGGCATCATCCAGCGCAAGTCGGTGCACGAGCCCATGCAAACGGGCATCACCGCGATCGACGCCATGATTCCGATCGGCCGGGGCCAGCGCGAGCTGATCATTGGCGACCGTCAGACTGGCAAGACAGCTATCGCCATCGATACGATCATCAACCAGAAGGGCGAAGACGTCGTCTGCGTTTATGTGGCCATTGGTCAGAAGGCCGCATCCGTAGCCAACGTGGTTGAAGTGCTGCGGGAGAAGGGAGCCCTCGATTACACCATCGTGGTAGCTGCGAGTGCTTCCGAGGCTGCAGCCCTTCAATACCTGGCTCCCTACACCGGCGCGGCGCTGGCCGAATCGTTCATGTACAAGGGCAAGGCGACCTTGGTGATTTACGACGACCTCACCAAGCAGGCCCAGGCCTATCGCCAGATGTCCCTGCTGCTGCGTCGCCCCCCCGGTCGTGAGGCTTACCCCGGCGACGTCTTCTATTGCCACAGCCGTTTGCTTGAGCGTGCCGCCAAACTCAGCGATGCGATGGGCAAGGGCTCGATGACCGCGCTGCCGATCATCGAAACTCAGGCCGGTGACGTATCCGCCTACATTCCTACCAACGTGATCTCGATCACAGATGGCCAGGTGTTCCTGAGTTCCGACCTGTTCAACTCCGGTCTACGCCCCGCCATCAACGTTGGTATTTCCGTGAGTCGGGTGGGCGGTGCTGCCCAGACCAAAGCGATCAAGAAGATTGCCGGTACCTTGAAGCTCGAGTTGGCTCAGTTCGATGAACTGGCTGCCTTCTCCCAGTTTGCCTCCGACCTCGATGCTGCAACCCAGCAGCAGCTCGGCAGGGGTAAGCGCCTGCGCGAGATTCTCAAGCAGCCCCAGTTCAGTCCCCTAATCCTGGCGGAGCAGGTGGCTGTGGTTTATGCCGGCGTCAAGGGCCTGCTGGATGAGGTGCCTGTGGAGTCCGTGGTTCAGTTCTGCCGCGAGCTGCGCGAATACCTCAAGAGCAACAAGGCCGAGTTCATCTCCAAGGTGCAGACCGAGAAGCAGCTCAGCGACGAAGCTGAAGCCATGCTCAAGGATGCCATCAACGAGGTGAAGTCGACCATGCTCGCCTCCGTTTGAGGAGGGGCATAACTAATGGCAAACCTCAAAGATATCCGCGACCGGATCGGTTCGGTCAAGAACACTCGCAAGATCACTGAGGCCATGCGCCTGGTGGCAGCCGCCAAGGTTCGCCGCGCCCAAGAGCAGGTACTGCGCAGCCGTCCTTTTGCTGACCGGCTTGCCCGCGTGCTGGAAAATCTTCAGTCACGCATGCGCTTTGAAGATGCCGACGCTCCCTTGCTTGAGCAGCGCGAGGTTGGCACCATCACTCTGCTTGCCGTTACAGGTGATCGGGGATTGTGCGGTGGCTACAACGCCAACATCATCAAACGCACCGAACTGCGCACCGCTGAACTTGTTGGCCAGGGCTACAAGGTCGATCTGGTATTGATTGGTCGTAAGGCGATCACCTACTTCCAGAATCGCGCTAATCAGTACACGATTCGCGCCACCTTTACCGGTCTTGATCAGGTGCCCAAGGCCAGTGAGGCGATGGGTATCGCCAACGAAGTGCTGGCGGAGTTTCTCTCCGGCAGCACCGATCGTATTGAGATCATCTTCACCAAGTTCATCAACCTGGTGAGCTCCAAGCCCGTGATTCAGACCCTGCTACCTCTCGATCCCCAGGGAATTGCTATTCCTGAAGACGAGATCTTCCGCCTCACTACCCGGGACGGCCGGCTAGGGGTTGAAGTGGGTACGGCTGCCAACTTGCAGTCCAAGCTGCCCTCCGACATTGTCTTTGATCAGAGTCCTGATCAGCTGCTCAATGCCCTGCTGCCCCTTTATCTGGAAAACCAGCTTCTGCGTTCTCTGCAGGAGGCCGCAGCTTCGGAGTTGGCCAGTCGGATGACGGCAATGAACAACGCCAGTGATAATGCCAAGGCCCTAGCAAAGAGCCTCACGCTCGACTATAACAAGGCCCGCCAGGCCGCCATTACCCAGGAAATTCTGGAAGTGGTTGGCGGTTCTGCCGGTATGTCCTGAGTCTGGGGGGCTGGTTTGCAGATCGAGCCTCTGTTTCCGGTGGCTCTTGGCAGGGTGCAGCTATCGCCTGATCCCCTGGATACGGCACTGCAACTTCAGGCCCTGCACGAGCTGCGGGGCCATGCCAGCTCCAACCCCGATCCTGGCTGTGCCTGGACTGGTGACCTTAATGGTGTTTGGCAGTTGCAGCGTCAGCCGGCCTTTGCGCCCCTGATTACTGGCTTGACAGGCCATGCAGAAGCTTTTCTGCAGCAATTGGGTTTCGATCTCAGCCGAGTGGCCTTGCAGCTGCAGCGCTGCTGGCCCGTGCTCAGCGAGGAGGGGCAGGTGGTAGGCCGCCACCACCACCCCAACGCTCATCTCAGCGCCATTTACTACCTCAATGGAGATGGCAGCGGCCGCAGTGGCTGTCTGCGCCTGTGGCCGCAGCGGCAGGTGAATGAACTGGTGCCTGGGATGGCCGTTGGCCACGAAGGTCCGTTGGCTGCATCACCTTGGAGCGCACCTTGGCTTGATGTGGCTCCCCAGGCAGGCCTGCTGCTGCTGTTTCCCAGCTGTCTGGATCACGCGGTGCTTCCCAACGAGGACCCGGATGATTTGCGCTGCTCCCTCAGCATTGATTTCGCCCTAACAGCCCCCGTGGCTAGGGATGGGTCCTCGCCACCGGAATATCTGGCGCCCCACCCCAGCCAGTGGCAGGAGGTTTGATTGCCGCGGCTGGTGCGGGTGGGCTGGAACAATGGCCTCTAGCTGCCCACTCCGGCACCCTCCTGTGACCGAAACCCAGACCTTCACAATCACCGCCGAGTTTCAAGGCACCCAACACACTTTTTCCTGCCGCAGCAACCAAACCGTGCTGTCTGCAGCCGAGGCCGCTGGGGTCCCTTTGCCCAGTTCATGCTGTTCGGGGGTCTGCACCACTTGCGCGGCTCTGATCAGTGAGGGCAGCGTTCAACAGCCCGATGCCATGGGGGTCAAGGCGGACCTGCAACTAAAGGGCTATGCCCTGCTCTGCGTTTCCTTCCCCCAATCTGACCTGCGGCTCCAGGCGGGGATGGAGGACGCCCTCTACGAAGCCCAGTTCGGTAAATACCAGAAATGAGTGCTGCGGCGGTGCGCCTGCAGCCCATAACTCTGCAGTTCCGCCGTGCTCCAGGGCCTTTGTTGGCCCAGATCGAGGCCGTGTTGGCTTCGCACGGCCAACCGCTGCGCTGGGCGATCACCGCGGTGGAGCCTGGCCTGGCTGGATCTTGCCCATTGCTGACGCTTGAAGCGGTGGTGCTGGCATGACGACGAGCCGGCCTCTGCCTACCTTGCTGGTGATTCCCACCGGGATTGGATGTGAGCTGGGTGGTTATGCGGGTGATGGCCTGCCTGCCGCCCGCTTGCTGGCGGCCGCCAGTGGCTGCCTGATAACCCATCCCAACGTGATGAATGGGGCCTCGTTGTACTGGAGCGATTCCCGCATCCACTACGTGGAGGGCTCGGCCCTCGACCGCTTCGCTGCCGCTGGGATCGGCCTGCGGCCGGTGCGCCGGCAGCGGCTGGGGCTGTTGCTCGATGCCGGTATCGATGCGGAGCTGCACTGGCGTCATCTGCAGGTTGCCGAGGGCTGCCGGGCCAGCCTGGGTTTGGAGATCGGGCCGGTGGTCACCACCGATGCCCCCCTGGAGGTGAGCCTGTGTCTGGGGGGCAGTGGCGCCAGCTGGGGGCAACTAGGCCGCCCCGAGCTGCTGCTGCGGGCTGGCCACATGCTCAAGGCTGCCGGGGCTACGGCTATTGCGGTGGTAACTCGCTTCCCCGAGGACAACTCCAGCGAGGCACTAGCTGCCTACCGCCAGGGGTCTGGTGTGGATGCTCTGGCCGGTGCCGAGGCGGTGATCAGCCATCTTCTCAGCCGCGAGCTGGGCTTGCCATGCGCCCATGCGCCGGCCCTCAGTCCCCTGCCGCTCGATCCTGGTCTCGACCCCCGGGCGGCGGGGGAGGAATTGGGCTACACCTTTTTGGCCTGCGTGCTAGTGGGACTGAGCCGGGCGCCCGATCTGGTGCCGCTGGCGCCAGGGGTACCCGGCTCAGGAGCCTTGCCCGCAGCCGGGGCTGATCTGCTCCGCATCGAAGACGTGGGGGCTGTTGTGGCCCCGGCAGGAGCCCTGGGGGGGGCGGCTGTGCTGGCCTGTGCTGAGCGCGGCATTCCAGTGATCGCAGTGCACAACCCCTGCGTACTCAACGTGTCGGCGGCGGCCCTGGGCTTGGAGGTGCTCCCTGCGGAGAGCTATGCGGCGGCGGCTGGGTTGCTGGTCGCCCTGCGCGAGGGAATCAGCCCCTCTGCTCTGGTGCGCCCTTTGCAGCGGTTGAACAAGATCAGCGCAGACAGGCCATCGGGTGCCGGGGAGTCACATCCAGGGCCCGGGCAACGCCGGGATGACACACCGCCCCATGCACCGTGTTGAGACCGGAGAGTAGTCCGGGGCGGTCGGTGACGGCTTCAACCAGGCCCCGCCCCGCCATTACGAGGATGTAAGGGAGGGTGACACTCACCAGCGCTTCGGTGGAGGTGAAGGGCACGGCCCCTGGCATGTTGCCGACGGCATAGTGCTGCACGCCGTGGAGCGTGTGCACCGGATCGGTGTGCGTGGTCTCGCGGCTGGTGGCAATGCAGCCCCCCTGGTCGATCGCCACATCCACCACCACGGAGCCGGGTTGCATTTGCTGCACCAGCGCCTCCGCCACCAGGGTGGGGGCCCGGCCACCGGCGGTGAGCACGGCACCAATCAGTAGATCGGCACTAGGCACTAGGCGCTCGATCAGGCTGCTGCTGCTCACCAGGCTCACCAGCCGGCCGCGGCGGTGGGCCTCGAGGCTGCGCAGCCGCTCGGGCGAGCGATCCAGCAGGAATACCTCCGCATCCATGGCGGCGGCGATTCGGGCCGCATTCCAGCCCACACTGCCTGCACCCAGCACCACCACCCGCGCCGGCCGCACCCCGGTGCATCCCCCCATCAGGATGCCGCGACCGCCGTGGGGGCGCTCCAGCAGATGGGCCCCCACCTGGGCGGCCAGCCGACCGGCGATTTCGCTCATCGGCGCCAGCAGGGGCAGGCTGCCGTCTTCGAGCTGCACGGTTTCGTAGGCCACGGCAGTGGTGCCCGCTTCCAGCAGGGCCCGGCCCACCTCCGGGTAGGCGGCCAGGTGCAGGTAGGTGAACAGCACCAGATCGGAGCGCAGAAAGCCGAACTCCTCGGGCTGGGGCTCCTTGACCTTCACCACCAAATGGGCGCCCCAGGCTTCTGCGGCGCTCACCAGCCGGGCCCCGGCGGCGGCGAAGGCGGCATCGCTGAAGCCAGCCCCTAAACCTGCTCCCGCCTGGATGCGCACCTCCATGCCCTGGTTCACCAGATCGGCCACCCCGTCAGGGGTGAGGGCCACACGCTGTTCATCGCGCTTGATCTCTGCGGGCACGCCGATGCTTGCCATCGGGGCCGTCAGGTTGGCGCCGCTGGAGCTGGGGGGTGCCATGGATGTGCTGCTGTTTGTGGTTCCAGGTTGGCTGCGGCTGGCGATTGGCGCCATGCATGACTCAGCGGCTGGCGATCGGCATGCGCCAGCCGCTGCCGAAGGCCCGGTCGCCGATCTTGAGCAGGGGCGGTGCCTGGCGCCGCTTGAACTCGGCCCGGCGCAGCAGCTGCATCACCCGTTCGGCCAGCTCCGCTGGGGTGCCGCTGGCGATCAGCTGCTCCGGACTGGCCAACTCCTCGATGTAGGCCTTCAAGATCGGGTCGAGCACGGCGTAGTCGGGCAGGGAATCGCTATCGAGCTGGTCGGGGCGCAGCTCGGCGCTGGGGGGTTTATCGCGGATCGCCCGCCCCACCAGCTCGCCTTCGCCTGGCAGCCCCAGCTCACGCCGGCAGGGGCAGGCGGCGGTCGAATCGAGCCAGGCGCAGAGCTCGAACACGCTGGTTTTGTAGAGGTCACCAATCACGGCCAGGCCGCCGTTCATGTCGCCGTAGAGGGTGCAATAACCGACGGCCAGCTCGCTTTTGTTGCCGGTGGAGAGCAGCAGCTGGCCCTGCTGGTTTGCCACAGCCATCAGCAGGGTGCCGCGGATGCGCGACTGCAGGTTTTCGGCGCTCAGACCGCTGGGTGGGCCCGCCAGCACCGGTGTCAGGGCGGTGTCGAAGCTGGCCATCAGCGCCGCGATCTCAGCGGTGCGGCAGCCCAGGCCCAGGCGCCCAGCTAGGGCCTGGGCATCGCGTAGGGAGCCATCCGAGCTCCAGGGGGAGGGCATCATCAGTGCCTGCACCCGCTCACCCCCCAGGGCAGCGGCGGCGATCACGGCCACCAGGGCTGAATCGATGCCACCACTTAGGCCGAGCAGGGCGCTGCTGAAGCCGCATTTGCGGGCGTAGTCGGCCACGCCCAGCACTAGGACCCGAAACAACTGCTCGTTTTCAGTAGGCAAAGATGCCACTGGCAAAGATGCTGCTGGCCCCGCGCCGTTGACTTCCCAGCAGCTCACCTGCTCCTTGCAACTGGCCAGCTGGCTCACCACTCCGCTGCCGGCATCCACCACGAAGCTGGCACCGTCGAACACCAGCTCGTCGTTGCCGCCCACCTGATTGACGTAGACCACCGGGCAAGCGAGCCGGCTGGCGGCGCGGCGGGCCAGGCTCTGACGCAGGGCCACTTTGGCCTGGCCAAACGGTGATGCCGAGAGGTTGAGCAGCAGGTCGATGCGGCTTGAGAGCAGCTCGGCGACGGGATCGGTACCAGCCAGGCGGTGGCCCTGCAGCTCCTCCTCAACCCAGAGGTCTTCGCAGATCGTTAGCCCCAGGCGCCAGGTTCGGCCGCCCCGCTCAAGCTCCAGCACACTCGGCCCCGTGGCGGCGCAGAAGTAGCGCTGCTCGTCGAAGACGTCGTAGGTGGGTAGCAGCCGCTTACGGGCCACCACGCGCCAGCTGCCGGCCTCCACTAAGGCCACAGCGTTGAAAAGGTTGGGCAACGGCGCGGCGCCTGATGGTTCGGCCATGCCCACCAGCACGGCCAGCTGGGGCAGCTCTTGGGCCAGGTAAGCAGCCAGCTGGTCGAGCACGGCGCCTTGCTTCGCGATCAGGCTGGGGCGCAGCAGCAGGTCGCGCGGTGGGTAGCCCCAAAGGGACAGCTCGGGGGTGAGCACCAGATCAGCCCCCTGGGCAGCGGCCTGACGGCTGGCCGCCAGAATCAGCTCACCGTTGCCCCCTAGGTCGCCAACTAGCGGATTTAGTTGGGCCAGGGCGAGGCGCATTAGGGGCGTTTGAGGGGCTGGCTGAGGTTCGGTTCGCCCAATCCGTAGAGATTGTGCTTGAGCAGTAGCGGCAACAGGGCCGCAGGTAGCTGGGCGGGGTCGGGGGTTTGGCGCAGCGCCGAGCTGGCGGTGGCGGGAACCTGCAGGGGCAGGATCACCACCCGGCCCCCCAGCTGGGTGAGCTGTTCAAGTTGTTTGAGCTGCAGGGGCCAGCCGGCCCGGGGGGCGATTGCCAGCACGCAGGCCTTCAGCACGGCTTCGGCCTGTTTCCAGCTGGGGATCTGGGCAGCCAGATCACTGCCCACCACAAACACCAGCTCGCTACCAGGCCACTGGGCCGCTGCCTGCTCCAGGGTGGTGATTGCCCAGGGGCTGCTGAGCTCCTGCCGGTGGCTCAGCCTCGGATCGCCGATGGCTGCCACCAGCTCGCCCAGCAGGGTGGACCGTTGCTCCAGGGGGGCGCCGTGGAGTTTTTGGGGGTTGTCGCTTGCCCAGGTGGCGACCTGGGGATAGAGCTGCACCAGGCCCTCCAGCAGGGCCTGGTGGCCGCGGGTCGGCGGGTCGGCGCTGGTGCCAAACAGGGCGACCGGCCCCTCTGCGGCTTTGACGACCCCGTTGCTCATGGCAGCAGGGCCTGGAGGTTGGGGGCCGGCTCGCTGCGTTCGCCCAGCCACAGGCGCACCTGGGGATCGTTGATAGCCAGGCGCCGCAGCAGGGCGCCGGGTTGGCCGCCCCGCTGGGAGCTCCGCAGTAGTTCGGCGGCGGCGAGCCGGCCGGTGAGCCGGGTGGTGTGCACGGCCAGGGCCGCCTGGGCCAGGGCTACCGGCGCGGCTGGAGCGAGGCTGAGGCCGCCAGTGAGCGGCGCCGCCAGCAGCAGCAGTTGGCGTAGGGCTCCTAGGGCTAGCTGGATGCCGATCTGGGCGCCGCCCAGCAGGGCGTTGTGGCCGGAGAGCCGCCGCAGCAGCTCGCGGGCGCCGGCGCCGTGCATCGGCAGGCCGTAGAGCTGGCAGAGCTGCAGCACCAGGGCGGTGTCGCAGGCCAGGCCGCCGGCCAGATCCAGCAGCACCAGGGGGTTGGCGGCCACGCCGGTGGCCTTGAGGGCGGCGAATCGGCCGATCAGGCTTTGGGCGGCCTGGCGGCTGGCCCCCAGGCGCCAGCGTTGCAGGGACTGGTGAAAGCGCTCCGCGCTGCCCAGGGCATTAAGGGCAAGCAACAGGCAGCCGTGTTGCTCCAGCAGCTGCAGCAGCGACCGCCTCAGCGGCTCCACCTGCGGAGCTTGAACAATGCTGCGCACCCGGCCATCGGCCAGCAGCTGGGGTTGGCGTGGCGCGGCGGCCACCGGGATCAGCTCCAGGTGCCGGGCCGCTGCCGGCAGCCGCCGCTTGATGCTGGCGATCAGCTCGGCCTGCTCGGCCTCGCTCCAGCAGTCGCAGCGGTTGAGCACCAGCAATACCGGCTTGCCGCTGGCCAGCAGCGGCGCCAGGGCGTCGTGCTCGACGCTGGTGAGGTCGCCGTCGAGCACCAGCAGCACCAGGTCTGAGCCGAGGGCTACTCGGGCCGCCAGTCGCGCCCTGGCGGCGGCGGCGATCTCATCGATGCCAGGGGTGTCCACCAGCTCCACCCGGCTTAGCCCCGCCATCGGTTGCGCCCAGGCCTGGGCCTGCTGGTGGCGCGTACAGCCGTGGGCCACGTCGGTGGCAAAAGCCGCTTCTCCCAGCAAGGCGTTAAGCAGGCTCGACTTGCCCACCCCCACTCGGCCAAACACGGCCACCCGCAGACTGCGCTGCTGCAGGCGACCTAGCTGGCGATCCAGGGACAGAAGCTGGCCGGCCAGCTGGCTTTGCTCGCGGCCACTGAGCTGGAGCTGGCGGCGCCACTGGTCGAGCAGGGATTGGCAGCGCTCCGGGATGGCGGGCGCCTGATGGGGGCACGGTTCGGCGCACGGTTCGGGCCTCATGGCCGCATCCCTTCGCCCGCAGGTTGGGGACGGCGCCACCAGCCGGCCAGCACCGCCAGCACCGCTTCAGCGCCAATCACGCCCACGAAGCCGCCGAATTCGTCCACAACGACGCGAACGCCGCTGCTGTTGCGGCGGAAGCCCGTGAGCAACCGGTCGGCCCGGATCATTTCCGGCACGTAATCGACCGGCTCGCTTAAGGAGGCGGCAGTGCGATTGCCTTCGCCTTGGAGCAGGGCTGCCAAAAGGCGCTCCCGGCCGGCCACGCCGAGCACCTCATCCACCTCTTCGCCGAGCACCACCCACCATTCGGCGTTGTTCGCCAGTAGGTCTTCTCGCAACTTCTCCAGGCTGGTCGCCCCATCGAGGGTGGGAGCCGCCACCCGTGGTGTCATCAGATCGCGGGCGGTGAGATCGTTTAGCTGGAACACCTTGGCGATCATGGCCGCCTCATCGGCCTCGATTTGGCCCTTCTGGGAGCCCAGCCGAGCCAGCAGACGAATCTCCTCTTCGTCGGTGCTGATCTCGTTTTCGGCGGTGATCGCCGGCAGCAGCCGCTCCAGCAGCAGCACTAGGGGCAACATCAGGCCGGCCACGATCGACAGGGCAGGGGCGCTGGCCAGGGCCACCGGCAGGGCCAGGCGGCTGCCGAGGGCCTTGGGCAGGATTTCCCCCAGCAGGATCACCAGCACGGTGAGCCCTACGGAAAACAGGGGCAGGGCGACCCCCTCGATGCCCTGGCGTTTGAAGACGATGGCGGCGTAGCCGCCCAGCATCAAGCTGCCAAAAATATTGAAGCCGTTATTGGCGATCACCAGCACCGACAGGGTGCGGCCCAAGCGCTGGCGCAGCTGCTCCAGGCGCCGCGCTCCGCGCACGGGCTTGCTGCGGGCGGCAAGTTCGTGCACCCGCACCGGGTTCACGGTGAGCAGAGCTGCCTCAACTCCAGAGCACAGGGCCGAACCTGCGATCACCAGCACCACCAGCAGCGCCAGGATGAGCAGGTCGTTCATTCCGCCATTTCGCCGCTCGCCATCTACCTATTAAATCGGCTCCGCCAGCGTCTGTCCCGCTGCCTGCTCCAAACTGGTCTTCTGCAGGGCCCGCCGGCCGCTTTTTCATGATCGATCCGTCGACCTTCGCCCAGCGGCGTCAGCGTTTCTTCGCACAGCTCGGGGAAGCTGCTGCCGTGATTCCGGCGGCAACCCTGGTGACCCATCACGCCGACTGCGAGTGGCCCTTCCGCCAAAACAGCGACTTCTGGTACCTCACTGGTTTTGATGAACCCGAGGCGGTGGCCCTGTTTTTGCCTCACCGGCCCGAGGGTGAGCGCTACGTGCTGTTTGTGCAGCCCCGCGAGGCCAGCGCCGAGGTTTGGAACGGTTTCCGTTGGGGTACTGAAGGCGCCGTGGCCGAGTTTGGCGCTGACCTGGCCCACCCGCGCAGCGAGCTAGAGCAGCGCCTGCCCGACTACCTCAGGGGCGCTGAGGGCATCGCCTTTCGCGTTGGCAAGCACCCGAAGGTGGAGCCGCTGGTGCTGGCGGCTTGGGCCGCTCAGCTCGACCGAGCCCCCCGCAGCGGCCGGGCCGCACTGGGCCTGGTGGCCCCCTGTCCGCTCCTGCACGAGCTGCGGCTGCGCAAGGGCCCCGAGGAGCTGGAGCGCATGCGCGAGGCGGCGCGGATCTCGGCCGAGGCCCATGAGCTGGCTCGTCAGGTGGTGCGGCCTGGCCTCAATGAGCGGCAGGTGCAGGCCGTGATTGAGCAGCACTTCCTGGAGCAGGGTGCCCGTGGCCCGGCCTACGGCACGATCGTTGCCGGCGGCGATAACGCCTGCGTGTTGCACTACATCGCCAACAACGCCCCGCTGAACGACGGCGATCTCCTGTTGATCGATGCCGGTTGCTCCTTAGCCGACTACTACAACGGCGACATCACCCGCAGCTTTCCGATCAACGGACGCTTCAGTGGCGAGCAGCGCGCCCTCTACGAGCTGGTGCTGGCGGCCCAGGAGGCGGCGGTGGATTCGGTGGCCCCGGGCTTTAGCGCTGAAGGGGTGCACGAGACCGCCCTGCGGGTGCTGGTGGCGGGCCTGCTGGACCTAGGGCTGCTGGCGGGATCCCTTGACGGGGTGATCGAGCAGGGGGCCTACCGCCACCTCTACATGCACCGCACCGGCCACTGGCTTGGCCTTGATGTACACGATGTGGGGGCCTATCGCCTCGGTGAGCACCACGTGGAGCTGGAGCCGGGCATGGTGCTCACCGTGGAGCCGGGCCTCTACGTGAGCGATCGGCTGCCGGTGCCAGAGGGCCAGCCGGAGATCGAAGCTCGCTGGAAGGGCATCGGCATTCGCATCGAAGACGATGTGGCGGTAACGGCCCATGGCCATGAAAATCTCACCACCGCCGCCCTGAAGTCTCCGGCGGCGCTGGAGCGCTGAGGTTTAGGGCAGGGCATCAGCCCAGCTGCGGCAGGAGCGATTCCAGCAGGTTGGCCGTGCTTGGAATCACCACATCGGCGCCGGCCTCCAGCAGCCTGGCTTCGTAGGCGGCTCGCGCTTCGGGCTGCCTGTGCAGATGGGGTGGCGCTACCGCAAAGCTCAAGAAGCGCTGAGCTGGGCACTGGGCAGGGCACTGGGCGCGGGCGCGCTGCACGGTGAGCACATCGGCCACCGTGTCGCCCAGGTAAATCACCGGCGCTGCGCCAGCCCCCAGGCTCTCGCCGGCCAACCGGCTGGCTAGCAGCAGCAGGCCGGTGGGATCGGGCTTATCTGGCGCATCGCCCATGGCGATCAAGGGCGGATTGGCGAGCCCCAGGCGGGTTTGCAGCACGTAACGGCAGGAGGGGGGCTCAGCGCCACTCACGAAGCCGTAGGCCAGCCCTGCAGCCTCCAGAGCGGCAAAAAAGGCTTGCGGCACCAGTAGGGGCTCGTCGCGGATGAAGCCCCGCCAATGGCCCGGATCGCCGGCGGGATCGCCGCCGAAATAGAAGCCTTCGAACACCGCCACCAGCTCCTCAAACGCCGGTAGCGGGGTATGGCCGGTGCGGCGCAGCAGCTCCATCGAGGCCTGCCAATCGTTGTTCCAGCTTCCTTCGCTTTTAAGGCCGTCGATGGCGGCGGGCTCGGGACGCTGGCCATGGAAGTGGTGCACCGTTTCGACGATTGCCCGGCGGTAGCTGGCGCTTACATCGCGGATTACGCCATCGATGTCGAACAGCACGACGGCCCGGGGCGGAGAGGCGAACATGGGCATCAAGATTGGCTTTCAGGAACAGGCATCGCTTTCAAACTGGACGCTGGCTGCAGCGGTGGCCTCACTGCCGAATAGTTCAGCTGCCAGTGCCGGGCTGATCGTGAAGGTGTTCAGCCCTTCAGCGGCCAGGTGGCTGAGTTCGCTGGGCTGGCGCAAGCTGGCCACCAGCAGCCGCACGCTGGAGCCGAGCCCCGCAAGGCATCGCTGCATGGTGACCACTTCGGCTAGCCCATTGCGCCCCTGATCCTGGATGCGGCCCAGGTAGGGGGCGATGTATGCGACTCCCAGGGCCGCGGCGATCAGCACCTGGTGGGGCTCGTAGCAGGCGGTGAAGGTGACGGCAACGCCGGCGCCAACCAGCTCCCGGGCAACCGCTGCTCCCTGCTTGGTCACCGGCAGCTTCACGGCGATGCGGCCGGGGGCCAGGGCCGCTAGTTCCTGGCCGCAGCGCAGCATGTCTGCCGTGGTGGCGCCCCATGCCTGCAGGTGGAGTTCGGCGATGCCATGGGCCAGGGCCGTGCGGCTGAGGGCTGCCAGGCTGTCGAGGGTGCAGGGCTGGGCGGCCCGGCGCAGCAGGGTGGGGTTGGTGGTTACGCCGTGAAATAGGCCGCTGGTCAGCCACTGCTGCCAGGCTTTGGGATCTGCCGAATCGAGGAACAGGCGCAGGGCCATAGCCGCAGGCGGGGGCCGAGGGCGGCCAGGCGGCTGGTAGGTTAGTTCTTTGCTCTGTTGCCTTGAGCACTGACCCCATGACAGCCATTGAGAGCGCTCCTGACGCAGCAGTAACCGACATGGCCGAAGTGGCCGCGGCTGCCGAAGACACCACCACCCAGGGGCGTCCGGTGATGCGTGGCGGCAGTGCGGCTCTGGCGACCGCCATCATTGATGAGGATGGCGTTCCCTCTGGCTATACCCCCAAGGCTGACGAAGGTCGTTTCCTGCTCAAGATCCTGTGGCTGCCTGACAACGTTGCCCTAGCGGTGGATCAGATTGTTGGCGGTGGTCCGAGCCCTCTTACTTCTTACTTCTTCTGGCCCCGGGAAGATGCCTGGGAAACCCTCAAGACCGAGCTCGAAGGCAAGAGCTGGATCACCGATAACGAGCGCGTTGAGGTGCTCAACAAGGCTACCGAGGTAATCAACTACTGGCAGGAAGAAGGAAAAGGCAAGAGCCTGGACGACGCCAAACTCAAGTTTCCTGATGTCACTTTCTGCGGTACGGCCTGATCGTCGCTGAATTCTGAAGCTTAGTTTTTTGCCCAGATAAAAATTATATCTACAAGCGCTCCGCAAGGAGTGCTTTTTTATTCATCTTTTTTTATGCATCGTTTTGCTGAGTAACGGTATAGTCATAAAAAATCCGGAATACAACCCTAGGCACGGGTTGAAGTCCGGAATGAAATTCCTTGAAAATCTAGATTCCTTGAAAATCTAGATTCTTTGAAAATTAAACCGCTTTGCTAGCTTGAAAGCGGGCGCGAGAAGCAGCCAGTGCTTGCTGGGCTTTGAGCTTGTCTGGGCTAGCTGGCTTGCCCTCAAATGCAGCTGCTGCCGATTGGGCAGCCTCAAAGGCAGCCTCTGCGGATGCAGCATTAATTGAGCTGCCCAGCTCAGCGGCATTCACCAAAACGGTGACCTCGTCGGCCTCCACTTCGGCGAAACCACCCATCAGGGCGATCGTTGACCAAGCGCCGCCGGAGCGGAGACGCATTACGCCTGTATCCAGGGCTGCCAGCATGGTGACGTGGCCAGGCAGTATTCCTACTTGCCCAGTGGTGCTTGGCAGGATTACCTCTTCGGCGGTTCCATCAAAAACGCTCTGATCAGGGGCCAGAACGCGGAGGGTGAGACTCATGGGTAGGGGTCCTCAGGGAAAAGAAGGAATCAACCCTTGGCGTCGGCAAGAATCTTGGCGGCCTTGGCCCTCACCTGGTCGATGTTGCCCACCAGGTAGAAGGCAGCTTCAGGTAGGTCGTCTAGCTCGCCGGCCAGAATCATGTTGAAGCCCTTGATCGTGTCGTCCAGCTTGACGTACTCACCCTTTTGACCGGTGAAGATCTCGGCCACAAAGAAGGGCTGGGAGAGAAACTTCTCGATCTTGCGGGCCCGGTCAACCGTGCGGCGGTCGTCCTCGGAGAGTTCGTCGAGACCAAGAATCGCAATGATGTCTTGGAGCTCTTTGTAGCGCTGCAGGGTGCTCTGCACAGAGCGGGCGGTGCGGTAGTGCTCATCACCCACCACGGCTGGCTGAAGCATGGTGCTGGTGGAATCCAGAGGATCCACGGCCGGGTAGATGCCTTTGGAAGCCAGGCCCCGGCTCAGCACGGTGGTGGCGTCCAGGTGGGCAAAGGTGGTGGCAGGTGCCGGGTCGGTGAGGTCGTCTGCAGGTACGTAGACGGCCTGGATCGAAGTAATCGAGCCTTCCAGGGTGGAGGTGATGCGCTCTTGCAACATGCCCACGTCGGTGCCGAGGGTGGGCTGGTAGCCCACAGCTGAAGGCATGCGGCCGAGCAGGGCCGATACTTCTGAGCCGGCCTGCACGAAACGGAAGATGTTGTCGACGAACAGCAAGACGTCTTGCTTGTTCGTATCGCGGAAGTGCTCAGCCATGGTGAGTGCTGAGAGACCCACGCGCATGCGGGCACCAGGGGGCTCGTTCATCTGGCCATAGCAGAGAGCCACCTTCGATTTAGAAAGGTCGTCGGGGTTGATCACACCCGATTCCTTGAATTCCTCGTAAAGGTCGTTACCTTCCCGGGTGCGCTCGCCAACGCCAGCGAACACGGAAACGCCGCCGTGCTCCTTGGCGATGTTGTTGATTAGCTCTTGGATCAGCACGGTCTTGCCTACGCCGGCGCCGCCGAACAGGCCAACCTTGCCTCCTTGGCGGTAAGGAGCCAGCAGGTCGATCACCTTGATGCCGGTCTCAAAAACCTTGGGCTTGGTCTCCAGCTCAGTGAGGAGGGGGGCGGCGCGGTGGATCGAAGCGGTCAAGGTGGTGGTTACTGGACCCTTCTCATCCACCGGCTCGCCGAGCACGTTGAAGATGCGACCGAGGGTGGCCTCGCCCACGGGTACGCAAATTGGGGAGCCGGTATCAATAGCTTCCATGCCACGGACCAAGCCGTCGGTGGTGCTCATGGCAACAGCACGGACTCGGTGATCGCCCAGCAACTGTTGGACTTCAGCGGTAAGAGCGACTAGCTGACCGGCCGAATTTTTGGCCTCAATCCGAAGCGCGTTGTAAATCTTGGGCAGCTTGCCGGCCGGGAATTCAACGTCTAAAACCGGGCCAATCACCTGCCGGACGGTGCCTTTGGTGCCGGTGGCGGTAGCAGCTGCCATAGGTAAGGAAATCTTGGGGAAGCGCAGGGGGAATCAGCCCGCCTGAAGCGGCGCAACCTTACCACCGCGACAGGCGGTGGACCCTGTTCAGCATCTGTTCGCCCTGGTGGTTCGGTCACCCGCACGCTCTGGGCCTGGGCACCGGAACTTGATTGGGCATAAGTTGGCACTCGTTGAGCTCGAGTGCTAAATCGCCCCTCAGGCCCACTCAAGTTCACTGTTCTGTGGCGTCTCAGGCGTCATGTCATTGCTCCCGCAATCCATCCATGGCTGCTGTTTCTCTCAGCGTCTCCACGGTTAAGCCCCTCGGAGATCGCATTTTTATCAAGGTTGCCGAATCGGAGGAGAAGACCGCCGGCGGCATCCTTCTGCCTGACACTGCCAAGGAAAAGCCCCAGGTGGGCGAGGTGGTGCAGATCGGCCCCGGCAAGCGCAACGACGACGGCAGCCGCCAGGCTCCTGAGGTCAGCGTTGGCGACAAGGTGCTCTACAGCAAGTACGCCGGTACCGACATCAAGCTCGGCAGCGACGAGTTTGTGCTGCTATCCGAGAAGGACATCCTCGCCATCGTCAACTGACGACTGGCCGATTACTGAATCCGACCTAACCCCATAAGGACATCGCCTTCCATGGCTAAGCGCATTATTTACAACGAGAACGCTCGCAGAGCTCTCGAAAGAGGTATCGACATTCTGGCTGAGGCCGTTGCTGTCACCCTTGGACCCAAGGGCCGCAACGTGGTGCTTGAGAAAAAGTTTGGTGCTCCCCAGATCATCAACGACGGCGTCACGATCGCCAAGGAGATCGAGCTCGAGGATCACATCGAGAACACCGGTGTGGCCCTGATCCGTCAGGCCGCCTCCAAGACCAACGACGCAGCTGGTGACGGCACCACCACCGCCACGGTTTTGGCCCACGCCATGGTCAAGGCAGGCCTGCGCAACGTGGCTGCGGGCGCCAATGCGATCACCCTCAAAAAGGGCATCGATAAGGCTTCCGATTTCCTCGTAGGCAAGATCAAGGAGCACGCCAAGCCCATCTCCGACTCCAGCGCCATCGCCCAAGTAGGCACCATCTCCGCCGGCAACGACGAAGAGGTGGGGCGCATGATCGCCGATGCGATGGACAAGGTTGGCAAGGAAGGCGTGATTTCCCTGGAAGAAGGGAAATCAATGGTTACCGAGCTAGAGGTCACCGAAGGCATGCGCTTCGATAAGGGCTACATCTCGCCCTACTTCGCCACCGACACCGAGCGCATGGAAGCGGTGCTCGAAGAGCCCTACATCCTGCTCACAGACAAGAAGATCGGCCTGGTGCAGGACCTGGTGCCCGTGCTTGAGCAGATCGCCCGTACCGGCAAGCCCCTGCTGATCATTGCCGAGGACATCGAGAAGGAAGCCCTCGCCACCCTCGTGGTCAACCGCCTGCGCGGTGTGCTCAACGTGGCGGCAGTCAAGGCTCCTGGTTTCGGTGATCGCCGCAAGGCCATGCTCGAGGACATCGCCGTTCTCACCAACGGTCAGCTGATTACCGAGGACGCCGGTCTCAAGCTTGAGAACGCCAAGTTGGAGATGCTGGGCACCGCCCGCCGCATCACCATCAACAAGGACACCACCACCATCGTGGCCGAAGGCAACGATGTGGCTGTGAAGGCCCGCTGCGAGCAGATCCGCAAGCAGATGGACGAAACCGACTCCTCCTATGACAAGGAGAAGCTGCAGGAGCGTCTTGCCAAGCTGAGCGGCGGTGTGGCCGTGGTCAAGGTGGGTGCCGCCACCGAGACCGAGATGAAGGACAAGAAGCTGCGCCTGGAAGACGCCATCAACGCCACCAAGGCGGCTGTTGAAGAAGGAATCGTTCCTGGTGGTGGCACCACCTTGGCCCACCTGGCCCCCGCCCTCGAGGAGTGGGCTGCGGCCAACCTCTCTGGCGAGGAGCTGATCGGCGCCCACATCGTGGCCTCCGCGCTGACCGCGCCCTTGATGCGCATCGCTCAAAACGCTGGCGTCAATGGCGCTGTCGTGGCTGAGAACGTGCGCAACAAGCCCTTCAACGAGGGCTACAACGCCGCCACCGGCGAGTACGTCGACATGCTGGCTGCTGGTATCGTCGACCCCGCCAAGGTGACCCGCTCCGGTCTGCAAAATGCCGCCTCCATCGCCGGCATGGTGCTGACCACCGAGTGCATCGTGGCCGACATGCCAGACAAGAAAGATGCAGCTCCCGCCGGTGGCGGCATGGGCGGCGGTGACTTCGACTATTGACAGCGAGATGGGTGCCTTCTAGGCCCCACTCCTTCATCGTCAGCGAGGGCAGAAGGGTTTTCCTTCTGCCCTTTTTTTGTTCGTTTCCGTTCAGCCAAGCGGGCCCATCCATCCCGGCTGTATCGGTTGCCACCTTTAAAGGCTCTTTTGGTAGCGGTTGCTACTGGCTGCTGATCCGTTGGTCTTCAGGGTGGCGCCTGCTTTTGGCTCAGCTGTGCCGCTGCTGTTTGCAACCGATCTGGCCCTTCGCAGCGCCAACAATGGTTTTGTGCTGGTGAGTGCTGCCCTGGTGCTGATGATGACGCCAGCTCTGGCACTCTTTTATGCGGGCTTTGTTCGTAGCCGCAACGTGCTTAACACCATGGTGATGAGCTTCACCGCCATGGCCCTGGTGAGTGTGCTCTGGGTGTTGTTCGGCTACAGCCTGGCCTTCTCTCCCGGCAGCGGTCCCCTAGCTCCTTTCATCGGCGGGTTGCAGTGGGCGGGGCTCAGCAATTGGTCGGCGCCCTATGGGGATGGGCAACTCAGTCACGGTGCCGTTGCCCTGTTCCAGGTCACTTTTGCGATAATCACTCCGGCGCTGATTTCCGGTGCCGGTGGTGGAGCGGATGCATTTCCGCGCCTGGATGGTGTTTCTGCTGCTCTGGAGCACCTTCATCTATCTACCCCTGGCCCACATGGTGTGGGGCCCCGGTGGGTTCCTGGGCAGCTCCGGCCTCGGTGCTATCGACTTCGCCGGTGGCCTGGTGGTGGAACTGGCCTCGGGCGTGGCCGCCGCCGTTGCTGCCTTGGTGGTGGGCCGGCGTCGCAGTGGGGGCGTGGGCTATGCCGCCCCACCCCACAACGTGCCCTTCATCCTGTTTGGGGCGGGCCTGCTCTGGTTCGGCTGGTTTGGCTTCAATGGTGGTAGCGGCCTGGTGGCAGGCAATTTGGCCTCCCTTGCCTGCCTCACCACCAATACCGCTGCCGCTGCAGCTGCCCTGGGCTGGATGCTGCTGGAAACATGGCAGCGCGGCAAGCCCACTGCCGTGGGTGTGGCTACCGGCGCCGTGGCCGGCCTAGTGGCGATCACCCCAGCGGCTGGCTATGTGAGCCCTCTGGCGGCTGTGTTGATCGGCTTTGCGGCAGCACTAGTTTGCAGCTATGCCATGCAACTCAAGAACCGCTGGCGGCTAGATGACAGCCTCGATGTGCTGCCGGTGCATGGCGTGGCCGGGTTGCTCGGCACTCTGCTAACTGGAGTGTTCACGTTGAAAAGCCTCAATCCCGCTGGCGCCGATGGACTGCTAGTGGGCCAGCCAGGTCAGCTCTGGATTCAGCTCAAGGCCGCAGGATTCACCATCCTTTTTGTTGGAGTAGGCACGTATGTGATTCTTCTACTGATTCGCCTGGTGATGCCACTGCGTGTTAACGATATTCAGGAGCAGCAGGGCCTCGATATCAATGCTCACGGCGAAGAGGCCTACAACAGCGAATACACCGGTTAACCGGAGATGAAATTGAGGGCTGCGCCGTTATTGCAGTAGCGCTTGCCACTGGGCTTAGGGCCGTCGTCAAACACGTGGCCCTGATGGCCGCCGCAGCGCCGGCAGTGGTATTCGGTGCGGGGCACGATCAACTTGAAGTCCACCTTGGTGGCGATCCCTTTGGGCAGCGGTTGCCAGAAGCTGGGCCAGCCGGTGCCGCTCTCGTATTTGGCCTTGGAGCTAAACAGGGGCAGGGCGCAGCCAGCACAAACAAAAGTGCCTGGGCGTTTTTCGCTATTCAAGGGGCTGGAGAAGGGCCTTTCGGTGCCTTCCTGGCGCAGCACGTTATAGGCGGCAGGGTTGAGACGCTTCTTCCAGCTGGCTTCGCTGAGCTGCCAGGCGGGATCTTGGGCCTTGGAAGCTGCTTCGGCGCGGGAGACGCCAGTGAAGAAGGCGCCCAGGCTTGATCCCAGGGCTACCAGCAGATTGCGTCGCGGCATTGGCGTCACAGACCTAACCGAGCCAGCCGGCGCTGAGCACAACAGCCAGACCAAGAAAAATTGCTAGCAACGTCCAGCTGATGCGGTTGAGGGTGGCTTCGGCGCTACGGGCACTGGTGAACATCGAACCGCCGCTAGCGGCCAGCCCGCCCATGCCATCGCCCTTGGGGCTATGTAGCAGCACGCTGATGATCAGCAGAACGCCACTGCCAATCCACACCCATGACAAAACTGAAGTGAACATGGGCCTCTTTGGATAGGGGCAGGTTAAACGCCCAGGGTCTGGGGGATGGGACTGGATGCGGCTGCGGTGCCAGTTGCCAGGATCAGTGATTCACCGCTCATGGTTGCGGGCTTGGGCAAGTGCAAGATCTCCAGCAGGGTCGGGGCGATGTCGGCTAAGCCGCCATGGTCACGCAGCGACACATTGGTGCCGTGGCCGGGCAGCTTGCGTTTCTCGCCCTCAACCAAAATTACGGGCACGGGGTTTGTGGTGTGAGCCGTCCAGGGGCGACCATCTGGGCCCTCCATCACTTCGGCATTGCCGTGGTCTGCGGTGATCAGCAGCGTGCCTCCCATGCGGTTGGTGGCCTCCATCAGCTTTCCTACGCAGGTGTCGACAGTGGTGATTGCTTCAGTGGTGGCTTTCATTTTGCCGGTGTGCCCCACCATGTCCGGATTGGCGTAATTGATTACTACCAACGAGTAAATGCCCTTTTTGATTGCGGCAATACAACTTTCAGTGAGCTCGCCGGCGGACATTGCCGGGGATAGGTCGTAGGTAGCCACCCGGGGGGAGGGGACTAGGTGGCGATCTTCTCCAGGGAAGGCCTGCTCAATGCCCCCATTCATGAAATAGGTAACGTGAGGATATTTTTCGGTTTCAGCTGTGCGGAACTGGCGCAGCCCCGAGTTCGACACCACTTGGCCCAGTAAGCCATCGAGAGATTCGGGCGGAAAAGCTACCGCTACGGGCAAGCCCCTTTCGTATTGGGTGAAGGTGACCACATCCAGTTGGGCTTGGCGCTGCCGGGAGAAGTCGTCAAATTCCGGCAAAACCAGGGCGCGGATCAACTGGCGCACCCGGTCGGGCCGGAAGTTGAAACACACCAGAGCGTCTCCGCTCTTGATCAATCCCTCCGCCAATCGCAACGGTTCGAGGAATTCGTCGCCGATCTCTTGGGCGTAGGAGGCGTGGATGGCGTTGACCGGGCTCAGCTCGGATATCTCGCTTGGTTCGGTTAAGAGTCGATAGGCCTTTTCGGTGCGGTCCCAGCGGTTATCGCGATCCATGGCCCAGTAGCGGCCGCAGAGGGTAGCGATTCGGCCCACGCCGGCCCGACTGATCTGCTCTTGAACCTGGGTGACGAATCGGGGGGCACTGCTCGGGTCCGTGTCCCGGCCATCGGTGATCACGTGGATGCAGACATCCTTGAGACCGCGGCTCGCGGCCCATTGCAACAAACCCCCTAGGTGGGTGATGTGACTGTGCACGCCCCCATCGGAGCACAGGCCGATCAGGTGCAGGCAGCCGCCCTTGAGAAGTAGGCGGTCGGCTAAGGAATTGAGCGCAGGGTTGGCGGCCAGGCTGCCGTCCTTGACAGCTTGGCTGATCCGCACCAGCTCCTGGCGAATGATTCGACCGGAGCCGATTGTGAGATGGCCCACCTCAGAATTGCCCATCTGATGATCTGGCAGGCCGACAGCGGCGCCGCTGGCCTCAATCAGGGTGTGGGGGTAGGCGTGCCAGAGGGCATCCATCACCGGGGTGCTGGCAGCACGTATGGCGTTGTGATCGGCTTCGTGGCTGTAACCCCAGCCATCCAAAATGGCGAGTACTACCGGGGCCACAGAGGATGAAGCCCTAGAGGCCGATGCTGGGCCTGGCACCAGGGTGGATTGCTGCTGGGAGGGAATAGTCGTCACCCGTCTGGCCTAGCGACGTTGAACCAACGCCTTCCAAAACCAACTTACAGTGCAAATGTGCTGCGATCCCAACTGCTTCCCTCGGGGTCAGCCTTTGGTCACACAGCCAACCAGCCCTAGCCGACTCCTTATTCCCTAATGCATCGGCTTGAACTGCTCTCATCCCTGGATTTGGGCCGCACCCTTGACCGGCTTGCCTCCCAGGTGTTGGAAGGCGTGGCCGATAGCAGCTCCTTGGTGCTTCTCGGCATACCCACCCGTGGAGTGGCGTTGGCTGAGGTTTTGGCCTCCCGCTTGGCAGTCTTAGCCGGCCATCCGATCGACCAAGGCAGTGTCGATCCCACCTTTCATCGAGATGACCTGGAGCGAGTCGGCACCCGCCTGGGCCAGCCCACCGATTTGCCCGTGGCTCTGGATGGGCGCCAGGTTGTGTTGGTGGATGACGTGATCTTTACGGGGCGCACTGTGCGGGCGGCCCTTGAAGCCTTGCAAGCCTGGGGGCGGCCCAAGCGGGTCAGCTTGCTGGCCATGGTGGATCGCGGTCACCGGGAGCTGCCGATCCAGCCTGATTTCTGTGGAAAGCTAGTGCCCACCAGTCGCCAAGAATCAATCCAGCTCTGCCTACAGGAGATCGATGGCGAGGAGGGGGTGTTCCTGTTGCGGCCGGAGCTCTAGCGAGAGTCAGGCAAGCGATCAGGCGGGAGCCAGCTCATCTGAGCGGAAATGGGCTCGAAATTTGCCGAAGGCAACTACCACCGGCAAGGTTGGGCTGATCACCCGGCCCTTCCACTCGTTGAGAACGGTGACCACCTCACCCTGTTGGCCTTTGAGATCGAAGGCGACCCCGCGGTGCTGGGGGTGGTGGTAGACGACCACGCTTTGGGAGACCTGAACCTGATCACCTGGCTGCATGGCTCCAGAGCTTCATCGCGGGGCCAATCTTGTCACGCGCCAATCACCGCTTGCTGGATCGGCGCTGACAGGCCGTCTCCGGCCCGGCCTCAACCACCTGTCCACCTAAGGCCCGACAGGCCTCCTGGAACGCGGACCACTCGTCCATACCCTGGGAGATTCGTTGGCGCACATGGGCATCGAGTTGGGCGGCGGGCACGGTGTGGGGCAGCTGGCCATGGGCGTCGTGTTCGCGCTCCTGCACTGACAAGCCTTCGATGCCCTTCTGCACCTTGGCTTGTAGGCCGCGGCTCTGGGTCTTCCACCAGGGATGGTCAATGCGGGTGAGGGCTTCGAGGGCCTCCCACCAGCGCTTTTGCTCTGTGAGGCCCTTGGCCCGCTCCAGCTGCAGCCGGTTGCGAGTCCAGTTTTCACTGAGTTTGTCGCCCAGGCTGTCGCCGTCGGCCCGGTGGTCATCGCCCATCACAGCCAGGATCTTCAGGGCAGCGGGTAGGTCGCCCTCCTGGAAGCGGGTCATGGCGCGCTGCTGCAGGTTTTGCTGCCACACCAGCAGCCGCTGGCGGTCGGCTTCGCTGCCGGCAAGGGAGTTCACCAGTTGCAATTGCAACTGCAGAGCCTCGCCCCAGCGCTCCTGCTGCCAGAGCTGGGCCGCTTTGCGGCGCCGGCAGCTGCCTTGTTCGGCAGGGGCCTGCCCCCCCAGCCAGCGCAGGGCTTCGAGCTGTTCGCTGTAGCGCAGGCAGGCTTCTAAGTCGCCGCTCCTTGCCGCCTGCTCCAACCGTTGCGGCAGCTGCTGCTCCCACCAGTAGGTCGCCCCAATGCCGCAGGCCACAAGACCCAGGGTGAGACCCAGCCAGAAACGGGGCAGCCTGTGGCGGCGTAGGGCCAAGGCAAATACGGAAGTATGAAACTTAGTTTTATGGACGCTGCGGCCGAGATGCCGTCAGCGGAGGGCAGCGCTTGCGGCGTCCACTTAAGTTTGCCGCTAACTCTCAGCGCACCGGGCCAAGAAGTTGGGGGGCGCTGAGGCGACCACTGCGTAGGTCCGTGACCTCCAGCACCAGCTGGCCCTGGTCGTTGACAGAAAATGACAACCGCAGACAGTCCTCGCCAGGCTGTCCCGGCACGTCCAGGGCAAGGTCTGGGGGTTGCTCGCTCCAGGGCATCACTCGGGCTTGCCCCGCTGGTCGCGGACGCAGCACCGGTAGCCCGGCCTCAAACACCACCTCGCTGCGTCTTTCGTTGTCTGGTTCTCCCAGCACCAGCTCCAGGCTTCGCTGGTTGGGGCTGCTGCAGGCGAGCACGATTTCCAGCGGCCGCTCACTCGGCCAGGTTTGTCCCGCCACAAACAGCGGTTGCCAGTGATGGCGGCTGGAGCGCTGATCCCAGCAGCGCAGGCAAATTCCGTGGCGCAATACATCCCGCACCCGCACCCCCGGGGTGAGGGCCAGGGCCCCCAGGGCTACGGCTTCCACCGGCCGGCTTTCCTGCAGGGGAATGCCGCCGCAGCGCTCCTGCAGCCATTGGCGGATCAGGGGCATGCGGCTGCTGCCACCAACCGGCAGCAGGGCGGTGATCTGGTTTGGGGCCAGTCCATCGCGGCGGGCTCCCGCCAACACGACCTCCAACAGATCATCGAGTTGGGCCAGCAAGCCCCGCTCCACCAACAAGGCGTTTAAGCGGCTGCGACTCAGCCGCAGTGGTTGGGGAGGCAGGCCCGCTGGACTCCAGAACACCAGGGCCTCTTCGGCGCTGCTGAGCTGGCATTTGAGCGATTCAGCTGCCTCCAGCAGGGCCCCATTAAGGGGGGCTCCGGGACAAAGGTGGGCTGCGATCCAGCGATCTATATCCCGGCCTCCCAGGGCTACCCCCGCCTTGCCGATCACCCGGGCACAGCGCAGGGCCTGGCGACTTGAACTCAGATCCCGGCCGGCGAAGCGCAGCAGCTGGGCCATGGGCGCCGGGCGACCCTCGCCACCCTCTAGGGCCACCAGGGAGAGGTCGATGGTGCCGCCTCCCAGGTCCACCACCAGCACCGTGCTGCCGGCAGGCAATCCCGCACCGATGGCTGCGGCGGTGGGCTCGTCCACCAGGGCCAGCTCCGGCACCTCTAGCTCGCGGCATACCTCCTGCAGCCATTGGCGGTAGCGGGGGTAGCTGTCAATAGGAGCGGTCAGCACCAGCCGCTCGGGCGCAAGCCCTGGCGGCAGGGCGGCCCAGAGTTGCCTCAGCAGCAAGGCTCCGGCCTGTTCTGGCCGCAGTGGCAAGGCTGGGGGTGGTTGGGGCGCCGGGCAGGGGAGCGCGCCTATTTGCCGTTTGAAGTCCCGATGCAACTGGGGGCCATCGCTGTGGGCCAGGCCCGCCTCCAATACCTGGCGACCGATCAGGGGCCGTGGCATGGCTGGATCGCTGAGCCATAGCAGCGTTGGCACCGCAACCGGCTCGCTGGTGCTGTAAGGCGGCAGGGCCAGCAGCTTGGCCGCGGTGTCTGGCCCCTGGTAGGCCACCACCGTGGTGCTGCTGCCTAGATCAATCGCCAGCGTGCCCCGCATTACACCCTTCTAAACGGGGAGTTGCCGCTGTTGACCTAGGTTGAGGTGATTGAAAGGTTGCCCATGCAGAGCGGTATTGACGTCAACTACAAGGAACTGGCCCAGCGGGCCGAGAGCCTGATCCGCCACACCAGCAACCGTTACCTCACCACGGTGAAGATTGCTTTTCGGGCTAAGCAGCGTCGTTTCGATGATTTCGATGGCCTGCTTGACGATTCAATGATCAAACCCGTGCAGCGGGCCATCATCGAAATGAGCGATGAGCAGGACCAGCCCGATTTGCTGCCCGGCTGATTCGGCGGATGCTTGTTCAAGAAGGTGAGGGGTGGAGGTGGCTGGAGGATTCAGCCCGCCACCCCTTTTCTTTTTTGATTGGTGGCCAGGGCTGGGCCTCTGAGCTCACAGCGGAGGAGGCCCGTGGGCTGGGTCAGGCTCTGGTGCAGTTGGTGCAAGAGCACCATGATCTGGCCAGTCAGTTGATGGCTGAAGAGTCGATCAGCATTGAGCTAGAGCGCGGCCCTTTGTGGATTGCCTTGGAAGGCGACCGCAACGCCTGGTCACTGCGGTTTGTGCTCACGCCTGGGGCTGATTGCCGTGCCGTTGAGGGCAGCTGGCTACCCGGGCCTAGCGCGGCTTTGGTGGCGGCCCTGGCTCAGGGGGCTGGCGGCTAGCTGGGGCATGTGGGCAAGCCAGCACGGTTGCAGCTGAGACCCAGCGGCAGTTGAAGCTGTTCAGCACTGCTGATCATTGCCGTATTCCCGCCCAGCCCCCAGATCACTCTTGGTTTTGCTCAGTTTTTCCCCAGGTCAGTTGTTCAGATGGGTCTTGCCCACTAGGGCCTGGGGAGAAGCTCGCTGCCAGAGCCTTTCCCCTTGACAGCGCTGGCTCCAGCCTCACCGCTTGGCCCAAAGGCGAGGGGGCCATGGCAAATGCTCTGGCAGAGCTGGGTTCTTAGCTTTGGAGGCTGGCCAGGGCAGCTTCGCCAGGCCATTTGACGGGCCCGGCCCGATGTGGAGAACTGGTGCCACACAAGGCCGTTATTTCCCATGGATCTGCAGACTCCCGTCCGAGCTCAAGCTCCCGTGGAGGGGGAAGGCTTAACGGTGAGCTTTCGCGCAGAGGTGCCTGAGGCATTACTGGCCTCGATGCGTGGCTTTATCGACCAGCACCCCAATTGGGATCAATACCGGTTGTTTCAAGCTGCCCTGGCTGGTTTCCTGGTGCAGAACGGCCTTGGCGACCGGGAAGTCACCCGCTGCTACCTGGCAAATCTCTTTCCCGCCCAGGCGAGCTTCAGGCAGCAGTGAGCTGGCCCCGGTCCTCCTGGCCGAAGAGTTGCTGGTAGGCGGCCGTGAGGGTGCAGGCCGCCGCTGGCAACGCCACCACCAGCCCGATGAGCAGCACCAGGAAGCCGGCCAGCACCATGGCCAGCAGCACCAGGGTTAGGCCTAGGGCTTGGAGCCAGTGGGGATCGGTGGCGGCCCGACCGCTGCGAAAGGCTGCCAGGGGGGTAAGCCCTCCGATTAGGGCTAGCGGCAGGCTCAGAATTTGATCGGCGCTCAAATAAACAATGGCTGCCAAACCCGCCACCAGCGGTAGGGGGGCTAACAGAGGTTGAATCATCGTGAGCAGCCAGGAGCTCGCCTGGGCCAGGCGCACTATCAGTGCCAGCACCACCAGGATCAGCACCACGGTTCCAAAGCAGCGCAACATCGCTCTGCCATCGACCCGGATCAGTGCTCCCAGCCTGGGTCGCCCCTGATTGAGAGCTAGTTGGGCCCCCCGCATCAACCCCACCACCAGCCAAAGCCCGGTAAGGGCATAGATGATCCAGGCCGCCGCCGCCAGGGTGATGGCGATGGGGTCGGGCTTGCCCAGCAGCGACAGCACCAGGCTGCTTTCGTAGCGATAAAGAAGCTGGGCAGCCAAATTGGCGCCGCCGCTCAGCAGGGTGAACCCCATCAGCACCCAGGGGCAGTGGCTGAAGGCAGCCCAGCCTCGCTCGACGGCGCTGCGGATGGCTAGGGGGGGCTTGGGGCTGATCTGGGCCAGTTGGCTCATGGCGACTCAAGCAGGTCCAGCAGTCGCTTGGCACTGCTGGGCTCAACCGGCAGGATCGAAAGACGGTTGCCCCGCTTCACCACCCCCAGCTGCTCGGGGCTGAAGTTTTCCCGTAGGGCATCCAGGCTGAGCAGCTGCTGGAAGTGGCGTAAGTAGCGCAGCCGGCAACAGTCCCAGCGGGGCTTTTGCAAGCTTGCGGCGGGATCGAAATATTTGGAGTTGGGATCAAATTGGCTGGGGTCAACAATCTGGGTTTCAACCACCTCCATCAAGCCCACGATGCCCGGTGGTTTGGTGTTGGAGTGGTAGAAAAAAGCCCGATCGCCAATTTGCATGCTCCGCATAAAGTTGCGGGCCTGGTAGTTGCGAATGCCGTCCCATAGGGTGCTGCCTTCCCGCTGCAGATGGTCAATCCCATAGACATCGGGCTCGCTTTTCATCAACCAATAGGCCATGGCCCGTTGCGGTCGCCTGGTGCGCGAATGTTAGGAGCTAGATAGCTGAACGCCCTTACAGCGACATCACCAGCTCGCGGAAATGATCACCACGGGCCTCAAAATCGTTGTATTGGTCAAAGCTGGCGCAGGCAGGGGAAAGCAGTACCGCTAGGCAGCGATGGCTGCGGGCTAATTGGTCGGCCAGGGGTACGGCTTCAGTCAGGCTGTCGCAGCTGTGCACAACTCCGCTAAAGCCTGCCTGGCTAAGTAGTTGATCAAACTCAGCCTGGGCAGCTCCGTAGAGCACCACCGCTGCGGCTTTCTGTTGCAAGGCTGCCAGCCAGCTATTGGGATTTCCCTGCTTTGATTCACCACCGGCTAGCACTACTAGCGGACCGTCCAGGGCATGCAGCGCCACCTCGGCGGCGTCGTAGTTGGTGGCCTTGCTGTCGTTGTAGAAGCTGATGCCTTCCTGCTCGCGGATGAGCTCAAGCCGGTGGGGCACGCCGGTAAAGGAGCGGAAGGCTTGCTCCATCTGGGCGCCGCTCAAGCCGGCTTCGAGCCCGGCCGCAGCGGCCAGCAGCATGTTTTGGCGGTTGTGGGCGCCGGGCATGGCTAGGCAATCCGCAGCCATTAAAAGTTTGCCGGGGCCGGTCTCGCCGGGCTGGGGGGCTTGCCATACCTGGCCAGCTTCGATCCAGAGACTGGGCTGGATCGTGGGGGGGAGGTCCTCCCGGCTGCCGGCGGTGACCCAGATGGCCCGCTGCAAGCCGGCGGCATGGGCGCGTAGGTCGGCGTCATCGGCGTTGAGTATGGGCGACGTGGAACGCTCCAACAGGCTGCGTTTGATGGCCCGGTAGGCCTCAATGGTGCCGTGGCGCTCGAGATGGTCGGGGGTCAAGGTGGTCCAAATTCCTACCCGTGGTGCCACTTGAGGGGCCGATTCGATCTGATAGCTGCTGAGCTCCATCACCAGCCAGTTGGGTTGGGGATCGCCGCGCTCCAGTCGCTCCAGCACCAGCTCGGCCCCAGAGAAGCCAACGTTGCCGCCCATGGGGGCATCGAGCCCAGCGTGCTGAAGCAGGTGGCTCACCAGGTGGGTAACGGTGGTTTTGCCATTGGTGCCGGTGATGCCGATCCAGGGCACGTCGCCACTGGCTTGGAAAGCCAGCTCCATTTCGCCTTTGGTGCTTACTCCTGAGTTGCGCAGCTCCACCAGGGTGGGATGGTCCCAGCGGATGCCTGGACTCACCACCACGGCTGCTGGAGTAGGGCCAAGGGCGGCAAAGGCGTCGCCGTGGAGGGGCACGCCTAGCAGCACATCAATGCCTGCCTGGCGCAACTCGCTCGCTTTGGTTTCAAGTGCTGGGCTGGATTGGATCTCAATCACCAGCACCGCATGGCCGAGATGGTTAAGCAGCCGAGCAGCACCAATCCCTGAACGAGCAAGTCCAACAACAACGGTCAATTCCCTTGTTGCATCTGCCATCTCGAAACTTAGGGCTAATACTGAACTTTTAAAATGGGCGATACTGGATTCGAACCAGTGACTCCTACCGTGTCAAGGTAGTGCTCTACCTCTGAGCTAATCGCCCCAGAAGCTTTGCCAGGTTACAGGTAGGCCTGATTCAGGTAATCACTCAGCAGCGCACCAGCTCGATTCGCCAGCGCTCCCGCTTGGTTGCTGTGACCGTCTCAAGCTGCAGTTCGCCCCGGCCCTCCAGCTGAACCCGGTCTCCCACCGTCAGCGGCCGGCTGGGACTGCTGACTGGCTGCCAGTTGAGTCTCACCCTGCCTTGGCGGATCAGCTCGGCCATGCGGTTGCGAGATAACCCGAATCCGGCAGAGGCCACCGCATCGAGGCGCAGGGAGGCTTCCACGGTTTGAAAGCGGCGGGGCAGGCGCGGCGCCGGAAGTTGCAACTCATGCAGGGGGCGGGCTTCCAGGGCCACCTCCACCGTGCGCACCACAGCGGTGCGGCCATCAAAGGCAGCAGCTTGAGCAGCCGTGAGAATTGCCTGGGCACCCCGGTCGCCTCGCAGCCAGAGATCGCCCAGCTCTCCCTCCGCAGCGCCGAGGGCTAGCAGGCCCGCGCGGAAGTCTTGTCGCTCAGCCGGGTCAAATAGGAAATTGCCGCCCAGCTCCAGGCCCATCAGGCCGGCGGCAACTTCATCGGCATCAATGGCTGCGTCGTAGCGCTGCAAAAGCAGACGCTGGCGTTCAGCTCCTGGGTAGCCCCCCCGGCTGGCCATCTCCAGCTCGGCCAGCCCTGCCAGGTGCTCTTGGGCCTGCTCAAGCAACGCCCCATCAAGAAAGGGAGTCCACACCGGCTCCCAGGTGCGCAGGGCCTGGTCTGCGGCAGCGATCACGGCTTCAAGGTCCCTAGCCATCGCCCAGTCGCACCACCGCCAGGGGTTTGGCCTGCTGCAGGGAGGTCCAAGGCATATCGATGCCGTTAGCGGTTTCGGCCAGCAGCAGCCAGTTGCCTTCTTCCACCCGGTTGCGCAGGCTGCGGATGCGGTCGTCCTCTTCGGAGCGCACGCTCGCGGCGGCTGCAAAGCTGCCCATCCAGCCCGAACCCATGCCGAGCAGGGCGCCGATCAGGTGCTGGCTCCAGGCACCCGCAAAGGCGAAGGTGTCCAGATCGGTGATGTAGGTGAAGGTGAGGCCAGCCAAAAAGCCAAAGGGAATTAGCCAGCGCGCCATGCCCTGCTGGCGGGCCCGCCTTGCCACCGCAGGGTTTAGCCGGGCCACCTCGGCCATGGCCTGCTCTCCCTCTCCGATGGCCTCCAACTGCAGCAGCGGCGGCTGCAGCTCGGCCAGTCGATCCCGAAGCTGATGCAACCTTTTGCGGTCGTTCAGAACTACCACCACACTTGTGCCCACGCTGCGCCTTGCTCAGTGTTGTTGGGGCGATTCTCGCCGCTCACTACACTGCACGGCCGGCTCTCCGCTTCGCACCGCCGGGCATGACAAAGGTTCTCGTTTCGGATCCCATCGACCAGGCGGGGATCGACATCCTGTCCCAGGTGGCTCAGGTTGATGTACGCACTGGCCTGCCCCCCGAGGAGCTCAAGGCGATCATCGGCGACTACGACGCCCTGATGATTCGCTCAGGCACCACGGTGACTGCCGAAATCATCGAAGCGGCCGACAAGCTGCGGATCATTGGACGAGCCGGCGTCGGCGTCGACAACGTCGATGTGCCGGCGGCCACCAAGCGCGGTGTACTTGTGGTGAACTCGCCGGAGGGCAACACCATCGCCGCCGCTGAGCAGGCCTTAGCCCTGATGCTGGCCCTGTCGCGCCACGTGCCCCATGCCCATGCCAGCACCATGGCCGGCGGCTGGGATCGCAAGAAATACGTGGGCAACGAGCTCTACAAGAAAAAGCTGGGCGTGGTGGGTCTCGGCAAGATCGGCTCCCACGTGGCCCGGGTGGCCAAGGCGATGGGCATGGACGTGATGGCCTACGACCCCTACGTGTCTGCCGAGCGGGCCCAGCAAATGCAGGTCCGACTGCTGCCCCTGCCCGCCCTGTTTGCCGAAGCTGACTTCGTCAGCCTGCACCTGCCCCGCACCCCAGACACCGAGAACCTGGTGAACGCGGAGCTGCTCAAGACAATGAAATCGACGGCGCGGATCGTTAACTGCGCCCGCGGCGGCATCATTGACGAAGCGGCCCTCGCTGAGGCGGTTGAGAACGGCACCATCGGCGGCGCTGCCCTTGATGTGTACGCCAAAGAGCCCCTAGAGGCAGGTTCGCCCTTGCGGCAGGTGAAGGAGCGCCTAATCCTCACGCCCCATTTGGGTGCCTCCACCGAAGAAGCCCAGGAAAACGTCGCGATCGATGTGGCCGAGCAGATCCGCGACGTACTGCTTGGCTTGCCTGCCCGCAGCGCCGTGAATATTCCTGGCCTCAATGCCGAGGTGATGGAGCAGCTCAAGCCCCACCTGCAATTGGCCGAAACCCTGGGTCAGCTGCTGAGCCAGCTGGCTGGTGGCCCGATCAGTGAGCTCGAGGTGAGACTCCAGGGCGACTTCGCCGCCCACCCTGCCCAGCCGCTGGTGGTGGCGGCCCTCAAGGGTCTGCTTTCCACCGCCCTGGGCGACAGCATCAATTACGTGAACGCCAGCTTGGAGGCCAAGGAGCGCGGCATCCACGTGCTCGAAGTCAAGGATGACGCCAGTCGTGATTTCGCCGGTGGTTCGCTGCAGCTCAGCTGCCGCAACTCCCAGGCCAGCCACAGCGTTACCGGAGCGGTGTTCGCCGAAGGCGAGCTGCGCATCACCACCATCGATGAATTTCCGGTGAACGTGGCTCCAAGCCGCCACATGCTGTTCACTCGCCACCGGGACATGCCCGGGATCATCGGCCAGTTGGGCTCCCTGTTGGGCGAGCACAACGTCAACATCGCCTCTATGCAGGTGGGCCGCCGCATCGTGCGTGGTGACGCCGTGATGGTGCTCAGCCTCGATGACCCCATCCCCCCCAGCCTGCTGGTCTCGGTGCACGCCATCAACGGCATTCAGGAAGCCCACCCGGTAACCCTTTGATGGCCGCTGCCCCGGGCTGGTGGCGACTCGAGCTGGCCTCCCTGCCGGAGCTGGAGGAATCCCTGCTCTGGAAGCTCGCTGACCTGGGCATAGCTCGGGTTGCGGTTCAGCACCGTCCCGAAACCCCCAGCCAGCGGCAGCTGATTGCCTGGTTGCCGGCAATCGATTGGCCTGAGTTGGAGCGGCAACAGCTGGCTCTGGCTCTGGCGCCCCTGGCCGAGCCCTTCGGCTTGGCCCTGCCCCCGCTGCGGTGGAGTCAGCAGGCCGATGAAGACTGGAGCCTCAGCTGGAAGCAGCACTGGCAGGCCGATCCTGTGGGCAAGGGGCTGCTGATCCTGCCTGCGTGGCTGCCCTGTCCGCCCGAGCATGCCGAGCGGCGGCTGATTGCCATGGATCCGGGCAGTGCCTTCGGCACCGGCAGCCATCCCACCACCAGGCTGTGCCTGGAGGCCTTGGAGCTGCTGGCCGCCATGACGCCAGAGGGGCTGGCTGGCCTGCGGGTGGCCGACCTCGGCTGCGGTAGCGGCGTGCTGGGCCTGGCTGCCCTGCGGCTGGGCGCGGCCTCGGTAGCGGCTGTCGATACCGATTCGCTGGCAGTGCGAGCCACCACCGACAATGCTGCCCTCAACGGGCTCACGCCTCAAGTGCGGGTGCAACTGGGCTCGGTAGAAGCCCTCGCTGAGCTGCTCGAGGGCCAGCCGGCCGATCTTTTGCTGTGCAACATCCTTGCTCCGGTGATTCAGGCCCTTTGTCCAGCCTTCAACACCGTGCTGGCTGCCAACGGCGTGGGTCTGCTCAGTGGCCTGCTCGTTGACCAGGCTCCGGCGTTGCAGCTGGCCCTGCGGGACGAGGGCTGGCAGGCCGAACTCACTGCCGAACAAAGCCAGTGGGGCCTGATGACGATCCGGCGTGTCGCATAAGGCACGCTGATCTGTGCCTTCAATTTGATTGGCCTTCCAGCGTTCTGGCCGCCAAATCGACGGTTAGGGCGTCCGGCGGATGTATGAAGGGCGAGTCCTACAGGCCCGGCTTCCGGGTGCCTGTGAGCCCCAATCTTTTTCATGGCTTCCTACAAGGTCACCCTCATCAGCGAGAGCGAAGGCCTCAACAAGACCATCGAGGTTCCTGATGACCAGTACATCCTCGACGCTGCTGAAGAGCAGGGCGTTGATCTGCCCTACTCCTGCCGCGCCGGCGCTTGCTCCACCTGCGCAGGCAAGCTGACCTCCGGCACCGTCGACCAAAGCGACCAGAGCTTCCTCGACGACGACCAGATCGAAGCTGGTTTTGTGCTCACCTGCGTGGCCTACCCCACCAGCGATTGCACCATCAAGACCCACGCCGAAGAAGAGCTCTATTGAGCCCCAGATCAGCCTGCGCAGGCTCGGCAAATCCCGGACCTGCGCTTGAGCAATCTGAACTTCTCTGCCACCCTTAGGGGGTGGCTTTTTGCTGTCATTCCCGAGCCGCAGTTCTGTGTCAGCCCAGGCACCCCCCTCCCGGGGCAACGTCGCAGCCCTGCTGGAGCCAGGGAGCGAGCACACCAGCCCCGGCGGCCACTACAGCTATCGGGTGCTGGGCCCCTGCTGCCGCCTGTTTGATCGCGAGGAGTTGCCCTGGCCCTGCTGTCGGTTGGCCTGGCATAGCAAGGAGCCAAGCTGGCGGCGCATCGGCCGGCGCTTTGTGCCTGATCTGGCCTCCCGCCGCTGCCCGTCCTATGCCGTTGAGCTGCTGCAGCCCGGCGCCCGCCCCACCCGCACGGTTATCACCCTGTTCCCGATGCGGCTTGAATCCCAGTTGCAGGAGTGGTGGTACAGCAAGCAGCCCACCTCCCTAGACCTGACCAACTGCAAGCCACCGCCTTTTACGGCCAATAAAAAAGCCGGTGCTGTTGCACCGGCTGAACAAGGGGATTGAGGCTAAAAGTTGATCTGTTATTAAAAGTTGATCTGAGGCTAGAAGTAGATCTTGCCGCCGCCCCACTGGATGCCCTGAACCTTGGGGGACACCAGGATGTAGCCAGCCATCAGGCGCAGGTCTTCGTCGTCGAGGTCGCGCATTTTCACGAAGATGTCGCTGCTGCGCATGCTGGGGTGCACGTCAGCAATGCTGTATTCCCCGTCGTAGGAGGTGGGGTTCTTCATGTAGTCCACCAGGGCCTCAACGCTGTCCCGCGACGGCGTCGCCAGGGCCAGAGTTTCAGGGTCGAGGCCCACGTTCTGATTGGTTTTGGTGATGCCACCGGCGTGGCACTCGCCGCAGCTGCTGTTGAACACCTTGCGACCGGCCTTGATCTCCTGCTCGCTGAAGGTCACCAGGGTGCCGTCTGGCGTGGCGGGCACGGTGAGCTGCTCTGTGGTCCAGGCGGCTGCCAGAGCCGGGCTGCCGAAGCCCATGAACAGCAGCAGGGCAAGCATGGTTCGAGCAAGAACGCGAACCGCCTTGCGGAGGGCAGCCGAGGGGAAGGAGGAGGCCATTGGAAAAAGCCGGCGGGTAGGCGGTAAAGACCGCATCGGAGACCTTGTATCACGGGGAAAGGGCCCTCCGCAGCCGATTAACGCGAACTGTTGCAGGGCTAGGCCGTGGCTGGTTCGGATGGGGTGATGTCGATGCTGAGGAAATCCTTGGCCACCAGGGTGTTGGCAAAGATGGATTGGGCTTCCGCTACCAGGTCGTCGGGGGTCATCGGATTGCCTGGCATGTAGCGAGGGCTCAGGTGGGTGAGCACCAGTTGCTTGACGCCGGCCTCCAGGGCGGTTTGGGCCGCCATCGTGCTGGTGGAGTGCTGGCGCTGGTAGGCAAGCTCCGCTTCGGCGTGGGAAAAGGTGGATTCGTGGATCAGTAGGTCAGCGCCGCGGGCCAGCTCCACCGCCGCTTCGCAGAACACGGTGTCGGTGCAATACACAACGCTGACCCCCGGGCGATCGGGGCCGCAAAGGCTGGCGCCATTGATGATCCGGCCGTCTTCAAGGCTGATGTCGCGCCCAGCCTTGAGCTCGGCGTAGATCGGCCCTGGCGGGATGCCGAGGGCCTTGGCTCGCTCCACGTCGAAGCGGCCCGCCCGCGGCTTCTGATCGACCCGGTAGGCGTAGGCAGGCACCCGGTGGGTCAGCGGCGTGCAGCGCACCGTGAGGTCGTCGTCATCGAGGAGCAGGGCACCGCTCTCGGCAGCGGATCGCACCCGGTGGGTGCGAAGGGGGTAGCTGATCCGGGTGGAGGAGGTGCGCAGCACCCCTTCGAGGTAGTCGCGCAGGGGATCGGGGCCGTAGAGGTCGATGCCCGTGCAGGTGCCCGCCAGGCCGAGGCTGGCCAGCAGGCCGGGCAGGCCAAATACATGGTCGCCGTGCATGTGGGTGACGAAAATCCGCCGCAGCTGGCTCACCCGCAGATCGCTGCGCAGAAACTGGTGCTGGGTGCCCTCGCCGCAGTCGAACAACCACAGCTCGCTGCGCTGGGGCAGACGCAGCGCCACGGCCGAGACATTGCGGCCCCGGGTGGGCACACCTGAGCTGGTGCCTAAAAAGGTGACCTGCACGGTCGTGCTGCCTCTGGCGCATGTTGCCACGCCGGGCACAATGGGCCCCCTGAGTCGGGAGAAGCAGCCTCCGTGCCCGTATTGCGCTTTCCCCTGGTGTCTTTGCTGGCAAGCGCCCTGGTGCTGACCGGTGCTGCTCCGGGACAGCTGCGGGCCCAGCAGGCCAACCCGCAGGTGCGGGTGCTGTTGCTCGAAACGGTCAAGCTCACGCTGGCGGCGCCTCAGCAGCCCTTGGTTTTGCGGGCCGGTAGCCAGCGCTGGTCGCTGGCGCCGCTGGAGCCGGTGGTGTTGCAGCTGGCTGCCGGCAGCCTTGTGCTGGAACGAGCCGCCGGCGTGGAGCGACTGCCTGCAGTTAGAGAGCTCTGGCTGGAGCCGGCAGCCCAGTCCGCTGTCCCCCCGTTGGATTTGCAGTTCAGCCCCCAGGAAGGCGCCGATTTTCAGCTACAGCAGCGGGGCTATCGCGGCCGACTGCAGGTGCTTGTGGGTAGCTCATCCCTACAGGCCGTGAACCATGTGCCCCTCGAGGCCTACCTGCCCAGCGTGGTGGCCAGCGAGATGCCGGCGAGCTGGCCCCAGGCGGCCCTGCGCGCTCAGGCGGTGGCAGCCCGCACCTATGCCCTGCGTCAGCGCAAGCCGGCTGCCGCCTTTGACGTGAGCGCCACGGTTTCCAGCCAGGTTTACAAGGGTGTTGAGGCGGAAACCCCTTCAACCCGTCAGGCGGTTGTTAGCACCCGCGGCCAGGTGTTGATGTTTGGTCCCAGCCTGGCCAACGCGGTTTTTCACAGCAGCGCCGGTGGCAGCACCGAAAACAGCGGTGATCTCTGGAGCCAGCAGCTTCCGTACCTGGTGAGCGTGCCCGATTTTGATCAGCACAGCCCGGTGAACGCCTGGCAGTTGCGCCTGGAGCCCGAGCAGCTGCAGAAGGCGTTTGGCGAGATCGGCGGTGCCCAGCGCATCGATGTGCTCGCCACCACCGGCTCTGGTCGGGTGCGCCAGGCGCGGGTGACTGGCCCTGCCGGCACCCTGGTGCTCACCGGCGCCCAGCTGCGCAGCCGCCTGGGGCTCAAGAGCACCATGGTGCGCTTTGAGGTGCTGGCCCCACAGCTGGCGGCCCTGCCGGCCTTGCCGCCGCTGATGCCGCGGGCTGCCGACCAAAGTGGGCTAGCCGAGCCTGCCATCACCCCGGATCAGGGGCCCGTGCAACTGCCTCCGCCTTCGCTGCTGGCGATCGGCCGGGGCTTCGGCCATGGTGTGGGTATGAGCCAGTGGGGCGCCCACGGCATGGCCAACCGGGGCCAGAGCTACGAGCAGATCCTGCATCACTACTACCGCGGAACGGAGTTGCGCCCCTACGTCAGCCCCTGAAGTTGGAGTTGCGCTGCCTCGTTGATGGGCCGGCCGTGGCTGCTGCGGTGGCGTCCCGCCTGCTGGAAGAGCGCCTGCAGCGGCCCCGGCTTCCCCTGGGACTGGCCACGGGCCGCACCATGGAGCCTGTCTACGCGGCCTTAGCCCAGCAGCTTGAGCAGCTCAGTGGGGCGCAACAGCAGGCGATACGCCAGGGCTGGCTGAGCTTCAACCTGGATGAATATGTGGGCTTGGCGGCCACCGATACCCGTTCCTTTGCGGCCTTCATGGCTGCCCGGCTGCAGCGCACCTTGGGGTTGCAGCCTGAGCAGGTGCTGCTGCCCGATGGCCTGGCGGCCGATCCCCAGGCTGAGGCCAGGCGCTACGGCTCCGCCCTCGCGGTTGCTGGTGGTGTGGGGCTGCAGCTGCTTGGTTTGGGCTTAAACGGCCATGTGGGCTTCAACGAGCCCCCCTGCGGAGCTCAAGCCCCCTGCCGCTGCCTGACCCTCAGCGCCGCCACCCGGACCCAGAACGCTGGTGCCTTTGGCGGCGATCCCGAGGCGGTGCCGGCCCAGGCGATCACGCTTGGATTGGCGGAGATCCTGGCGGCAGAGCGGATCCTGCTGGTGGTCACCGGGGCCAGTAAGGCTGCCATTTTGAAACGGGCTTTGCAGGAGCCCCCCTGCCCTGAGGTGCCAGCCAGCTGGCTGCAGCACCACCCCCGGCTGGAGGTGGTGGCGGATCGGGCGGCCCTAGGGACGTTCCTGCAGGGCAGGTAGCTGCCATTGCCCTGAAAGGGCCGACGGGCCTGGCCCATAGAGACGGCCCACGAAGAAGAAGGGCCCAGCAGGAGCCGGCAGCCAGTTGGAGACCTTGGCTGGGCCTGGGTTTTCATGCTGGAGATAGATCTCCAGGGAGCCATCTGCCCCCAGCTTCAGGCCCTCGGTGCGATCCCCGATCGAATAGCGGTTGATCGGATTGGCCACCAGCAATCGCTGGGGGAGTGAATACATCGTGATCGACCAGAACTCACTCACCGGCGGTAGCTGGCCGGCGGGGAAGCGCAGCACCCACTGGCGGCGGCCATCGAGCACCTTGCCGTCGGGGCCTTTCTGCTGAGTGGCGTAGAAGGCCTCGGAACTGCTGTTGCCGTAGATCCCCAGCATCGCCCCCATGGCCCGGTAGGTGAGGTAATCGCTCCCGAGTTCCTCGCGGGTGCCGAAGAAGCCCTTGGAACTGCTCTGGGCCAGGGCCTTGCTGCGCAGGTTGGTGGCGGCGGCGGCCACCCCGGCCTCGATGGCGCTGCGGGTGGCGGGAGTCAGTTGTTTGGGGTCAAAGGGCCGCCCCGGGCCGATGCCGATGCGGGCGAAGCGAGTCATCATCCCCTGCTCCGACGGCACGGTGGGCATGAACGGCAGCAGGGCGTTGAGGTAGCCGATGAAGCCGATTCCCTCGGCCTTTGCCGGATCCCAGGCGGGCCAGTTCACCGGCGGAGCGGGCTTGGGCGGCTTGGTCCCTTCGAAGCTCGAAAGGGGGATCAACTGGTATTTCGCCTGCAGCGCCTGAAGCGCTGGGATGTCCCCGGGCCCGTTGAGCTGGGTGCGGGTGAGGCTGCCTACGAAATCTGTCTCGGCGCGGAACACCTTGGTGATCCCCTTGGGCACGCTGCCCTGCCAACGGGGGCCGGCAAACAAATAGGTGCCGGCGCCGCGCCCCGTGGCCCGCACGCCGGTGTAGGCGAAGTTGTGGGTGTAGAGGTCGACCCACTGGTTTACGTAATAGCGGGGTGCCGGCACGGCTGGCAGCTTCAGCACGATCGGTTCAGCCCTTAGATCCAGCCAGGTCCAGGAATAGGGCGTGTCGTTGTTGGGGGTGACGATGTCGGTGTCGGCCGGGGTGGCGGAGCGGCTCTAATGACGGAATCGGTTGAAGCCGCCCACATAGCCCGGAAAGGCCTTGTTCTGAGTCTGGTTCCAGAAGGTCTGGTAGCCCTGCAGGGGGGCATAGGCGTAGAGCCAGGCCTCAGCGGCGATGGCCTTCGCTTCGGCGGGGGTGGGGGCTGGCGCCACAGAGGCGGCTAGGGCTGGTCCCGGCGCGGCGCTGGTCACTGCCATCAGGGCGAGGATCAGCCCCAGGCTTCTGGGCGGACGCTGGTTGCTGGTCTTCATGGCTGGATCGTCGTGATGTCGTTGAGTTGCCAGGTTTTGGCGAAATAGGGCTCGGTGGGGCCGTAGAAGCGGAAGTAGGCAAACCAGCCCTTGCCTGGAGTGGTCTGGATCCAGTTCTTGGCACCGGCAGGCCGGATTGGCCCGAAATCCACATCCACCGAGCCGTCGGCGTTGCTCGCCAGATCGGGCTTGCGGGAGCTGAGGTCGGCGGCCCCCTGGGGGGTGATCAGCGGGCCGCGGCTGAGGTTGTCGTAGAGGGTGATCGACCAGAACTGCTTCACCGGCGCATTGGCCGGCACGCGCATGCGATAGCTGCGGCCGCCGTCGAGCCATTGGCCCTTGGCATCTTTGGAGGCCTCCAGATACACCTGGCCGAAGCCCACCACCCGGCCCTGCATCCCCACCGACATTGCTATGGCCTCGTAGAACCAGGAGCTGCGTTCGTCGAACTGAACCCGCAGCTTGTCGGGGGATTCCTGATTCAGATCAAACAGGACGGCGTACTCCCAGTGCTTGCCGGGGTACACCGTGGCTCCAGGGGTGCGCTTGTCGTAGGCGATGGTGCGGGCCATCAGGTCACCCAGCTGGGCCCCCTCGCTGAGGATTCGTGCCTGCCGGGCCTCGGGCTTGAAAGGCTGGCCCGGCGCAATGCCCAGGGGCGACAGCATCCCAAACATCATCCGATCGCGGGGGGCGACGGGCTCATTGGCGTAAAGATCACTGAGCAGCCGCCAGTAGGAGAGATCGGCGGGTTGGGCCGACTGCCAGGGGCGCCCGCCCACCTCGCTGTACCCGGTGGCCGCTGGGTTGGTGCGTTCGTTCCAGCCGTAGAGACGGTGCTGGCGCACGGTGGCCTCGGCCACGGCCTTGTCCGGCGCCAGGCCCCGGGTGCCGAACCACACCTGGTTGCTTGGGGAGCGGAAGATGCGGTAGCCCGGGGCCACCACCTCCGGCCCACCGGGGGGAAGGATCAGGTACTTGCCGCCGGCGCCCTTGTCGGGCCCGGTCTGGCCCAGGTCGGTGATCGGCTGCTGCCAGATGTCGAGCACGCCGCCGGCGGTGAGCCCGGCCGGCACCTCCACCACCAGCGGCCCCTGCTTGGCCAGATCCCAGAAGCTGAAGGCGTAGAGGGTAGTGATGTTGGGGGTGAGCATCCCCGCCTTGTCCTGCAGCGTGCGGTAGAGCAGCACATCGCCGTTGCGCACGCCCATGGTTTTCGCCTGGGCGTCGTAGAGGGCCTTGAAGCCCACCGCGGGCAGGGCCCACAGGTAGCCCTGGGTGGCCCGCTGCAGGTCGAGGGTGTCGTAGAGCTTGCGGGCGGTGGCGGCCGTGGGGTAGCCGTTCTCCAGTTGCAGGCGTCCCAAAGCCGGCGTGTCCACGCTGGTTTTGGCTGAGGCGGTGGGTGCGGCCTGGGCCAGGGACGGGCTGCTCAGGGGGGCCAGCAGGGCCAGGATTCCCAGGGATAGCGCTGCGGGGCGGACAGGGGGCATTAAGCGGGGTGCTAGGGGGGTCGCGTACTAATTATTAGTGAGGAACCTCGCCGCTGTTTGCCGCCGAATCACACAAAGTCGTGTGGCGGCTGAACGATCAGCTAGTCACGATTATGTAAGGAATCTTTCTCGGCCTTGCCAATGACATCTAATCCAGCTCCGCCCGCTTCCGGTGTTCGCAAGATTCCGGTTCGGACTGCTCACGGCACGTTTGAGGTTTGGACACGTTGCAGCGGTGCAAGTCCAAACATCAAGCTATTGCTGCTCCATGGCGGGCCTGGCTGCACCCACGAGTATTTCGAGGTGTTTGATAGCTTTCTGCCCCAGGCGGGAGTCGAGCTCTATTTCTACGATCAGTTGGGTTCGCATCACAGCAGCCAGCCTGATCACGCTGATCTCTGGGAGATCGAGCGATTTGTCGATGAGGTGGAGCAGGTGCGCCAAGCCCTGGCTCTCGATGGCAACAATTTTTTCTTGCTCGGTCACTCCTGGGGCGGGATTCTGGCGATTGAGTATGCGCTGCGCCACCAGCAGCATCTGAAGGGATTAATAATCTCTAACATGGTTTGGAGTGTGCCCGAGTATAATCGTTACGCTGAAGAAAATTTTCTACGTCAACTGCCGGCGGGCGTTCTGGCCGAGCTCCAAGCCATCGAAGCTGCCGAGGATTACGACAACCCACGCTACATGGAGTTGTTGATTCCGCACCACTACGAGCACCATGTGTTGCGCCGACCCTATGCGCAATGGCCCGATTCGGTTCTGCGTGCATTTGAGCACCTCAATCCGAAGGTCTACATCCCCATGCAGGGCCCCAGTGAGCTGGGCGCGCGTGGCAAGTTGGCCCAGTGGGATCGCAGGGCTGACCTATCACGGATTCAGGTTCCCACTCTCACCATTGGTGCCGCCCACGACACCATGAATCCCCAGCAGATGGCGGCTATGGCCAAGGCTCTGCCGCGGGGTTCCCATCTCCACTGCCCGAATGGAAGCCATATGGCGATGGTTGATGACCAGGTGGTTTATATCCAGGGTCTGATCGATTTTCTGCGGCGGGTTGATGCCCAAACGATTCGAGAGGATCCTTAAGTGGGTTAGCCACTGCCTAGAGCAGTTGCTTGGCACCGCTGCTCTTAGCCCATCACCGCCGCCAGCAGCCCCTCGTCGGCCTCCAGGTTGCTGGTAACGCTGCGCCCATCTTCCAGGTCCTCGAGGGCATCAAGCATGCGCAGGCAGGCACGCAGAGTTTCGGCGTCGCTTAGGGGGCAGGCGGTCTGGGGAATCCAGCGGTGTTCCCAACCCACCACTACCCAGTCTTGGTGCCGCAGGCCGTCCTGCAGGGCTTCCAGGTCTGCGAAGTTGCCGAACACCTCCAGCCCCCCTTCCTCAAGAGGGCTGTAGCCGAGGGCGGCGGGTCCGCCCTGCTCCTCCAGGGCCAGCAACCCCTCCAGCAGAGTTTCTTCATCGATGGCTTGGCCATCCCCGGCGGCGAGCTGCACCACCGAGCGCTGCTCAAACAGGTAGCCCACACAGCCGGTCTCGCCCAGGTTGCCGCCATGCTTGCCGAAGGCCAGGCGCACCTCGGCGGCAGTGCGGTTGCGGTTGTCGGTGAAGGCCTCCACCAGCACCGCCACGCCACCGGGGCCGTAGCCCTCGTAGCGCACCGCCTCAAAGGTTTCGCCAGCGCCACCGCCTTGCCCTGAACCTTTGGCGATGGCTCGCTCGATGTTGGCGTTAGGCACACCTGCGGCTTTGGCCTTCTCGATGGCGGTGCGCAGCTGGAAGTTGCCGGCGGGGTCGGCCCCGCTTCGGGCCGCCACCATGATCTCCCTGCCAAGCCGGGTGAACACGGCGCCGCGTTTGGAATCCACCACGGCCTTGGTGCGTTTTATCTGGGCCCACTTGCTGTGGCCGGCCATCGGGGTGCGGGGGGAGAGGAGCGAGGGGCTAGCCGGTTGCGTTGAACACCAGCTTGGGCTGCAAGAGGCCGCCTTCACTGGTGCGAGCCATGCCGGCCAGGTTGCCATCCGGCCCCAGCACCGCCACGGGCTCTCCTTTCTCCAGCGACAGCCCATGGTCAAGGGCGCGGCCGCAGCGCCAGCCTTCAAGTTCCGCATCGAGCAGCTGCCGTTGGGGTAGGTGCCCCAGAGCTGCCAGCGGATTCAGCAGGTCGGGCAATGGCGCCTGATCGAGGGCTTCCAATGGCACGGCCTGTTTGAGGCCAAAGCCAAGAGCCTCGGTGCGGCGCAGCCTCGCCAGGGCACCACCGCAGCCCAGCGCCTCGCCAAGGTCGCGGGCTAGGGAGCGGATGTAGGTGCCGGCTGAGCAGTGCACCAGCAGCTCCAGTCTGGCGGTGGCGGCATCCCAGCCCAGCAGCTCCAGCCGCTGGATTGTGACCGCTCGGGGGGCCAGCTCGACCTGCTCGCCCTGGCGCACCAGGGCATAGGCCCGCTGACCCTCCACGTGCACGGCTGAAACCTGGGGCGGCACCTGGTCGATCGTGCCACGAAAGGCTGCCAGGGCCGCCTCCAGATCCGACGCCACCAAAGCTGGCACGGCAAAGCGGGCCAGCACCTCTCCCTCCAGGTCGTCGCTGACGGTGCTCACTCCCAGTTGGACGACGCCTTGATAGGTCTTGTCGCCCTCCAGGTAGGGCAGTAGCCGGGTGGCGGGGCCTAGGGCGATTGGCAGCACCCCGGTGACTGCTGGATCCAGGGTGCCGCCATGGCCCACCCGCTTGAGCTTGTAGGCGCGCCGCACCCGGGCGACACAGGCGTGGGAGGTGAGTCCCGCCGCCTTGTCAAGCACCAGAAAGCCGCAGGGCTGGTCAGCCATGGATCGGAGCGTCACCCTTGCAGCGTCCCATGTTCAGCTCCAATGACCCTGCTGCAGCGCCGTGACCTGGCGTTTCTGGTGCTGGCTGGGATCTTCCTGGGCACCATGGGCATGCTCAACATTCTTGGCCTCACCCGCTTTCTGCAGTTGGGCACGATTGGCTCCTGGCCGATCGTGGTGGCGGTGGGGGCACTGCCCTATCCGATCACCTTTCTCTGCACCGACCTGATCAGTGAGCTGTGGGGCGAGCAGAAGGCCTCCCAGCTGGTGTGGGTGGGTCTGCTGCTAAACGGCTGGATTGTGCTGATCCTTTGGCTTGGCGGCATCCTGCCGGGGCTGGCAGGCGCGCCCGATGCCACCTTTTTTGAGGTGCGCCGGCTCGCCTTCGGCGCGGTTGGCGCCTCGATGGTGGCTTACCTGGCGGCCCAGTTCACCGACGTGCGCCTATTCCATTTCTGGAAGCGCCTCAGTGGGGGCAAGGCCCTATGGCTGCGCAACAACGGCTCCACCCTGGTTAGCCAGCTGGTGGATACCAGCGCCGTGGTGCTGATCAGTCACTACGCCAGCCATGTGCTGCCGGTGCGCCCCGGCGAGCCGGTGGTACCCCAGCTGGCCTCCTTCATCGCCAGTGGCTACCTGTTCAAACTTGTGGCAGCCCTGGCTGACACCCTGCCCTTCTATGGCCTGGTGGCCTGGCTGCGGCGCTGGTTAGAGGTGCCGGGAGAAGGGGCTGAACTAGTGGAAGAGGCCCGTATCGGGGCTGGCTCCTAGGTTGACGCTCATCTAAAGAGCATGGCAAGGCATGGGCGCGGCAGGGGAGCTGGAGTTGGGGGTGGAGCGGTTCTTGGCTGATGGCTTCGCCCTGCGCCCCCAGTTGGCCAGCTTCCTCGACATTTCTCCCGAGGAGCTGGAGCGCCGCCTGCCCAGCAGCACCGACGACCTGGCCGCCCTGCACCCCGGTGCCTTTGATCCAGACCAGGCGGGTCGCTTTTATGAAGACACTGTTGGCACCGGCCATCTGCTGGAGTTGGCGGCCTGGCACCTAGGCAGCGCCGACTACATCGCTGACACCCTGCGGCTGCAGCAGCGCTTTGCCCGCGGTCAGGTGCTCGACTTCGGCGGCGGCATCGGCAGCCATGCCCTGGCCGCGGCGGCTCTTCCCGAGGTGGAGCGGGTGTGGTTTGTGGATCTCAATCCCCACAATCGCGCCTTTGTGCAGGCTCGCGCTGCCGAGCTGGGCTTGGGCGCCAAGTTGAGCTGCTATCGGGATATGGATGATCCAGCCCTGCCCGGGCGCTTCGACACGATCGTTTGCCTGGATGTGCTGGAGCATCTGAGCGATCCTGCCGCCCAGCTGGCCCTGTTTGCCGAGCGCCTCGCCCCAGCCGGCATCGCCCTACTTAACTGGTATTTCTTCAAGGGATTTCAGGGCGAGTACCCCTTTCACTTCGATGCCCCAGAGCTGGTGGAGGCTTTTTTCCGCACTCTGCAGAGCCGCTTTCTCGAGGTGTTTCACCCCTACCTGATCACGACCCGGGCCTACCGATTGGCCTGAAGGGCAGGTAGCCCGGGGCATAAAAAAGCCGGCGGAGATCCGCCGGCAGTAAGGAATCGCTTTAAGGGCCTGGGGCCGATTCAGGCGATGGCAACATTGATGCGCTTACGGTTGCGCAGGCCGCGCTTGATGCTCTCGAAGTTGACTACGCCATCAACTAGGGCGAACAGGGTGTCGTCGGAGCCGCGGCCAACATTGACCCCGGGCAGCACGGAGGTGCCGCGCTGGCGAATCAGGATGGAGCCGGCGCACACGGTTTCACCGCCGTAGCGCTTGACGCCGAGGCGCTTGGAGTTGGAATCGCGGCCGTTGCGCGTGGAGCCTGTGCCTTTCTTATGGGCCATGGATCGGGGGTATCAGCTAGTGGAAATGGAAATTGGAGAGGGGCGGTAAAAAAAGCTCAGGCCAGAGCCTTGCCACCTAAGGAAATCGATTCGACCATCACGCGGGTCAACTCCTGACGGTGACCGTTTTTGCGCCTGGTCTTTTTCTTAGGGCGCATTTTGTAAATGATGATCTTGGGGCCGCGGCGATGGGCCATCACCTTGAGCTCAACACTGGCTCCTTTTACGTACGGCTGGCCCAGGGTCGTGGTTTTGCCGTCGTTGACCAGCAACACGTTGTCGATGGTCAAGGTGCCGTCGACATCGATGCCAAGGCGGTCGAGGTCGTAGTAGCGGTTCGGCTGCAGCCAGAATTGTTGGCCTGATGCCTCAACAATGGCGTAGGCGCCACTGGTGGGGGCGTCTTGGGAAGCGGCCGGTTCGGCGCTGCTCTTGGCTGCGGATTCGGTGGTAGGGCTCATGGCGGCAGGAGCGTGGCCAGGCTGACGGAGCACTTTTTGAGCCAAGGTTTTCAATAAACCCTGACCTAAAAATGGCTTAGCGTCATTCGGCCTGGCGCACAATCGAAAAACAAACAATAATCCTCTCGCCCGGCCCTCCCTTTCGTCAACATTCAGGGGCCTTTCCCGCGGGTTGCCCCGCTGCCAACGCGGTCCATGCCCGAACCGGCCCTCACCATCGCTTCTCTGATCCGAGATCCCCGCCTGCAGCAAGCATGCTCTCGCTGGCTGGTCGGGGGGCGTTGCCGCATGGTCTGGGTTGATCCCTCTACCAACCCCCTGGTGGAGCTAGAGCAGCGACGGGAGGAATTCGACGCCGTGCTGCTGGAGCAGGGGGGGCTCAGCCCAGATGACTGCCGCGCCTTTGGGGATCTGGGACTGCTGATGCCGGCGGTGGTGATCGGGGGCGTGGGAGGGAAGATCGAACTCCATGAAGCGGAGGTGCACCTGCCCCCCGATCAGCTTGAACAGCTCAGCTACAGCCTGGATGCGGCTGTCTCCCGCTATTTACGTGAAGGCCTGGCCGGCTCCGAGAGCTCCCCTGCTGGCCAGAGCACCGAACCCCCCGACCGCTGGAAGCTGGCCAACCGGTTGAAGGGCCGCGTCGGCTTTGTTGGGGTTTTCTACAAGCGTGATCCAGCCCGCTTTCTACGTAACCTGAGCGAGCGGGAGCGCGAAGAGCTGATCCATTCTCTAGAGCGCACCTATCGAGACCTGCTACTCAGTTATTTCCGGGATCCGGCGGCGGCAAACCAGGCCTTGGAAAGTTTCGTCAATACGGCTTTTTTCAGTGATTTACCCATTACTAAAACTGTTGAGATTCACATGAATCTCATTGATGGCTTCTCCAAGCAGCTCAAGCTGGAAGGGCACAAGAACGATTTCCTCCAGGAATATCGACTGGCCCTGCTCGATGTGATGGCCCATCTCTGCGAGATGTACCGCCGCTCCATTCCACCCGATGCGCCTTTGACTGGTTTGCCGGTCCAGGCGTCCGGCCAGCCCAAGACGGCTTGAACCAGGAGGTTTCTTAACCATGACTCCACGCAAGACCTACATCCTCAAGCTCTACGTGGCGGGCAATACGCCCAACTCGATGCGTGCCTTGAAAACACTGCGGAATATTCTGGAAACGGAATTCCGGGGCGTATATGCCTTGAAGGTGATTGATGTCTTGAAAAATCCTCAGCTGGCTGAGGAGGACAAGATTCTCGCAACCCCCACCTTGGCCAAGATCTTGCCGCCGCCTGTGCGCCGCATCATCGGCGATCTCTCCGATCGGGAGCGGGTGCTGATCGGGCTTGATTTGCTCTACGAAGAGCTTAGTGAGGAGGTTTTGGAAGAGGAACTATGCGACGCCGACGGCATGGCAAATCCGTCGGTTTCGGTTCCTACAGATCCTCTCCCTTCTCTTGAGCCGCTGCCCTGAGTAGTTTTTCTTCAGAACTCTTCCCTCGATGCAGGAACCAAGCCCCACTAGCAACCCTCTGATGCAGGTACAGAAGCTCCCGACTGGGATCGAGGGCTTCGACGACGTGTGCCATGGCGGTTTGCCCATCGGCCGCTCCACCCTGATCAGCGGCACCTCAGGCACCGGTAAGACGGTGTTTTCTCTTAACTTCCTATACAACGGCATTCGTCAGTACAACGAACCGGGAATCTTCGTAACCTTTGAAGAGTCGCCCCTAGATATTCTGCGTAATGCGGCAAGTTTTGGTTGGGATCTGCAAGAGATGGTGGAGCAAGACAAGCTCTTTATTCTTGACGCCTCGCCGGATCCGGAAGGCCAGGATGTGGCGGGGAGTTTTGATCTGTCCGGTTTGATTGAGCGGATTAATTATGCAATTCGTAAGTACAAAGCCCGTCGGGTGGCTATTGATTCGATTACGGCTGTATTTCAGCAATACGACGCGGTTTCCGTGGTGCGTCGGGAGATATTCCGCCTTATTGCCAGGTTGAAGGAAATTGGTGTCACCACGCTGATGACCACCGAAAGGATCGATGAATACGGTCCGATTGCTCGCTACGGGGTTGAAGAATTTGTTTCCGACAACGTTGTGATTCTCCGCAACGTGCTGGAGGGGGAGCGGCGGCGCCGCACCGCGGAGATTCTCAAGCTGCGCGGCACCACCCACATGAAGGGCGAGTTCCCTTTCACGATGGGTAGCCACGGCATCAGCGTTTTCCCGCTGGGAGCCATGCGCCTCACCCAGCGATCCTCAAATGTGCGGCTCAGCTCCGGCGTTCCCAGGCTCGACGAGATGTGCGGCGGAGGCTTCTTCAAGGATTCGATCATCTTGGCCACCGGTGCCACGGGTACGGGTAAAACCCTGCTGGTATCCAAATTTGTCGAGGATGCTTGTCGCTCTAAGGAGAGAGCAATTCTGTTCGCTTACGAGGAGTCCCGTGCCCAGCTGCTTCGCAATGCCACCAGTTGGGGTATCGATTTTGAGCAGATGGAGCAGGACGGCCTGCTCAAGATCATTTGCGCCTATCCCGAGTCCACGGGTTTGGAAGATCACCTCCAAATCATCAAAACCGAAATAGGCCAGTTCAAGCCATCGCGGATGGCGATCGATTCCCTAAGTGCCCTAGCCAGGGGCGTGAGCCACAACGCCTTTCGGCAGTTTGTGATTGGCGTTACTGGTTATGCCAAGCAGGAGGAGATTGCCGGCTTCTTTACGAACACCTCCGAGGAGTTCATGGGTAGCCATTCGATCACCGACTCCCATATCTCCACAATCACCGACACGATCCTGCTGCTCCAATACGTGGAGATCCGCGGTGAGATGGCCCGTGCCTTGAATGTGTTCAAAATGCGCGGTTCCTGGCACGACAAGGGCATCCGTGAATTCGTGATCACAAGCAATGGCCCTGAGATCAAGGATTCCTTTTCCAACTTCGAGCGCATCATCTCCGGGGTGCCCCACCGGATCACCACCGACGAGCGCAGCGAGCTCTCCCGTATCGCCCGCAGCGTCGCCGCCGACGAGATTTAAATCTCGGCCTGGTCGTAGCGGCGGCGCTCGGCCAGTAACCGCAGTTCGTCCGTGTCGGAATTCTCTAGGGGTAGGTCAAACCAGAAGGTGCTGCCCACCCCTAGGGCGCTGGCCATGCGCACCTGGGTGCCGTGTTTTTCGAGGTTGCCACGCACAATCGATAGGCCTAGGCCCGTGCCAGCTTCGGTGTGCACCGCGTTTTCAACTCGATAAAAGCGATCAAAAATGCACTCCTGGTCTGCATCCGAGATGCCGCAGCCGCTGTCGGCGATTTCGATTCGAATCCGGGGTAGGGGTGAGGTGAGATCGCAGCTGGGGCTGTCCCTGCTGGGTTCGTTGCCCGGAGTTAGCACGCAGAGATCGGGCCAGGGGTAGGCCCGTAATTGCAGCCGCCCACCCTTGGGGGTGAATTTGAGGGCATTGCCCACCAGATTGTCGAACACCTGCAGCAGCAGGTCCCAGTTGCCCAGGATGCGCGGCAGCTGGGGATCAGCTTCAAAGGCCAGGGAGACGCCCTTTTCATCGGCATTGAGGCGGTAGGTGCGCAGGATCTGCTCGATGGCTGGGGCCAGCTCCAGCGGTTCTAGGTTCCACTCCCGCTCCGACTCCAGCCGGGATAGGTCGAGTACGTCGTTGACAAGTCTGGTGAGCCGGTCGGCTTCGGCGTTGGCGATCCCCAGAAATTCGCGCTTTTCCTCTTCGCTGAGCTGGTCGCCTAGGTCGTGGAGGGTTTCCACGTAGCTCTTGATGTTGCACAGCGGCGTGCGCAGCTCGTGGGAGACATTGCTGATGAAGCGGCTCTGGGCGGCATTGAGCTCCACCTCGCGGGTTAGGTCTTGGATGGTCATGGCGATGCCCTTGAGGCTTTCGCCGCTGGCATCACTCACCGACTGCAAAACGATGCGCAGGGTGCGGATCGGTTCGCCAAAACTGCAACGCACATCGGCGCTGTCTCGGTCGCGGCAGGTCACGCTGTCGAGGGCTGGCTGCACCTCCATCGCCAGCCTTTCCGGCAGCTCGGCAATCAGGTCGTTGCCCTCGAGGTTGCGGCCCTCCCAGCGGAACAGCCGACGGGAGGTGGGGTTGGCCAGCACAATTGCGCCCTCGGCATCCAGCAGCACCGCCCCATCGGCCATCTTGGCGATCAGGGACTGCTGCTTCACCTGGGCGGCGGTGAGCTCCTCGATGTTTGCTGCCTTGTAGTCCTCCAGCTGGGAGGCCATGGTGTTGAAGCCGTCGAGCAGCTCCCCTAATTCCCCGCCCACCGGCAGGGCCAGCCGGGTCTCGAAGTTGCCGCCAGCGATCGAGCGCACCCCCTGCAGCAGCTCTTTCACAGGGCGCGTGATGGTAAGGGCATTGAAAACTGCCCCCAAAATCACCAGCACCCAGATTGAGATGAACACAGCCACTGTCACCTCCCGGGTGAGGGCGGCACTGGTGAGCAGGGTTTCGTTTGGATTGATACCCAGGGCCAGCACGCCGAGATAGCGGCCGTCACTCACCATCGGCACAAACACATCGGTCACCTGGCCGCCTGGGCTTAGGTGCTGGCGGATCAGGGGCGTGTCAGGCCGTTTCTGTAGGTCTGCGGGCAATTCGAGTCGGCGGCTGAGCAGCAGCTCGCTGCTGCCAGAGCTGGCACCGATCGGAATGCCTAGGTAGATCACCCCTTCTGGATCGGCGAAAAAGATGTAGCGAAGACTGCGGCTGGAGCGCCAGAAACGATCTGCTACTGCCGCCAGCTCCCGGTCGTTGCCCTCAGCCACCAGGGGCGTGATGTTGGCCGAGAGCAGCAGGCCTAGGTCTCGGGCGTAGCGGGTATCGCTCAGCTGGGCATCTCTCTGGATGCCATTGAGGGCCAAAAAGGTGATGCCCGTCATCAGCAGGCTCACCACCAGGGTGGCCACAGCCAGCAGCTTGGTCTGCAGGCTGAATTCCGCCCACCAGCGGCCCATGGCCTGGCGCCAGCTCATCGGCTGCGCACCTGATGGCCGATGTCGCGGCGGAAGGCCATGCCCTCAAAGTGCACTTGGGCTAGCCCGGCGTAGGCCCGCTCGAAGGCGGTGTCAAAATCGTCGGCCTGGGCCACCACCGCCAGCACCCGGCCGCCGCTGGTTAGGCAGCGGCCGTGGTCATCACGGCGGGTGCCGGCATGGAACAGCTGCAACTGGTCGGTGGGCTGCAGGGCGCTTGCGATGGGGTCGCCGCGGCGCAGCTCACCTGGGTAGCCCTCCGCAGCGGCGATAACGCAGGCACTGCAGCCGGGATGGATGGTGAGGGCTGGAGCTTGGTCGAGGTTGCCGTTGGCGCAGGCCAACAGAATTTGGGCTAGCTCCGGCCCCAGCAAGGGCATCAGGGTTTCGCACTCCGGATCGCCGAAGCGGCAATTGAATTCGATCACGCTCGGTCCGGCTGCGGTGAGCATCAAGCCGGCGTAGATCACGCCGCGGTAGTCGATGCCTCGAGCTCTCAGGGCAGCCACGGTGGGCTCAAGCACCCGCTGGCGCACCTCTTCTAGGCCGGCCGCATCCAATAGGGGAGCCGGGGCGTAGGCGCCCATGCCGCCGGTGTTGGCGCCTGTGTCGCCCTCGCCGATGCGCTTGTGATCCTGGGCAGTGGGCAGCAGCACCATGCGCTGGCCATCGCAGAGGGCGAATACGGACACTTCGGGACCAACGGTGCGCTCCTCCAGCACCAGGGAGACGCTTGTCAATTCGGCGCCGGCATCCTTGGGCCCTGCGCTGAAGCGGCCGGCAAAAATTTCCTCGATTGCGGCGCGTGCTTCCTCAACGCTTTCGGCCACCGTGACGCCTTTGCCGGCGGCCAGGCCATCGGCCTTCACCACCAGGGGGCGCCCCTGGGCCGTCAAAATTTGCAGAGCTTGTTCGCGGCTGTTTGCAGACCAGTAGCCGGCGGTGGGAATGCCGGCCTCCTTCATCAGCGCCTTAGCCCACTGCTTACTTGCCTCCAGCTGCGCCCCATCGGCCCCCGGGCCGAAGCAGGGGAATCCCGCAGCGCGCAAGCTGTCGGCCAGGCCAGCAGCCAGGGGGGCTTCTGGACCCACCACCACCAGTTCAATTGCCAGGTCGCGGCAGGCGGCCTCTAGCCCGTTGTGGTCGGATTCGGCGATGGCCAGTTGCTGGCAGCCCGGTAGGTCGCAGCTGCCCCCATTGCCAGGGGTAATCCAGACAGCCTCAACCCCTGGCGAGCGGGCCAGGGCCCAGCCCAGCGCGTTCTCGCGGCCACCCGCGCCGATCACCAGGATCCGCGCGGGTGTTGGACAGGAGGCAGGGGGCATGGGCCGGACGCGAGGTGGGGAGTGAGCGAAAGCTCTTCTAAGTTGAAACGTGGTGCGGGGGGCTGCCAGGCCCTGTTTCTAGACATGCCGGCAATACCAACGCCATTCTCGCCCCGGGCCCGGCTGTTCCTGATTTTTGGGGCTGCGCTGGTGGGCCTTATGGCCGCCGCGCCTGCCGCAGAAGCGCAAGCCAAGACCAGGGCCGCCAGCGCGGATCCAGCCCTGATTGCCCTGCTGCGCGATGGAGATCTCAATGCCCTCGACGCTGCCTGCGTCAATGCCGTGCGGCGCAGCGATGGGCCGCTGTTGAGCCAGCTGCAACAGCGGCTGCTCACGATCCACCCAGCGCCCCAGCCTCTTGTGGTGGTGCTGGCTAATGCCCACAGCCTGTTGAGCTGCCAGGCACCTGACGGGGCCCTGCAGGTGCTGGCGCGGGTGGGGCCGGCACCGGGCGCTGAGCGGACCCAGTGGCTGGTGCTGCAATGGCGCGCTGCCCAGGCGGGACTGCACCACCAGCTGGCGGCCGATGCCCTCTTGCGGCTTGCGGCTGGAAACCTTGGGCAGCTGGCGTTGCTGGAGTTGCCGGTGGGTGAGCGTCAGGACGGCACCCCGATCAATCGCCCAGCCCTGGATCTGTTGGCGGGCCATCTGGAAAGCCTGGGTCAATGGCAACGGGCCGCTGAGGTGTTGGTCAGCAGCGCCCAGCCCGGTGCGGCGACGGCGGCCCGGCTGGCTAAGGCGGTGGCGCTTTCCGGAGCACTCCCAGCTCTTGAGCAGGACCGGCTCCTAGAGCTTGCCCTCGAGCAGGCGGCTTCCTCAGGCAGCTGGGGGCTGGTAGCTGAGATCCTCGATCAGCAGCTGGCCCTGGCCGGTAGTACGCCGGAGCAGGTCGCCCGGGCAACGGAGCGGCGCCTGCGCCTTAGCTCCCGTATCGACGATGCCTACGGTGAGTGGATGTTGCAGCGGCGGGATCCTGCTGCCCTGTCCCGGCAGGGTGATCTGGAGCGTCAACTTCGCTCCCCCCGCGCCCCTGGTGGCCATGCCGCCGCAGCGCAGTCCCCCGATCCCCAGCCATGACGGCCTACAACCTTGGTTCCCTGCTTTACGAAGGCAAGGCCAAACGGGTATTCGCCACAGATCAGCCCGACTTGGTAGCGGTCGAATACAAAGACGATGCCACCGCGTTCAATGCCCTCAAAAAGGCCCAACTGGCAGGGAAGGGAGAGTTGAACTGCCGAATTTCGGCTTTGCTTTTTGAGCATCTCGCCGCACGGGGCATCCCCACCCACTACCTCGGGGTGGAAGGCAGCCGCTGGATGCTGGCCCGTCCAGTGCGGGTGATCCCGATTGAAGTGGTGATCCGCAACGTGGCTGCGGGCTCGCTTTGCAAGCAGATGCCCATCGCGCCAGGCACGCCGCTGGAGCCACCCTTGCTTGATCTCTATTACAAAGACGATGGCTTCGGAGATCCCTTGCTAACCGAGGCCCGCCTTGAGCATTTGGGCTTGGTTACCCCCGAGCAGCGCCGCCAGTTGGAAGAGCTGGCCCGTCAGGTGAACCGGGAATTGCTGGCCCTGTTTGATTCAGTCGGCTTGCAACTGGTCGATTTCAAGATCGAATTGGGACATACGGCCAGTGGTGAATTGGTGGTTGCTGACGAGATCAGCCCTGATACATGCCGTCTTTGGGATAGGGCGGTACTGGATTCTCAGGACCGGATTTTGGACAAGGATCGATTCCGACAGGATTTAGGCGGCGTTGTCGAGGCATACGGGGAGGTCCTCAAACGGGTCCAAGGGGCCTGTCCTCCACCCAGGGTCTACCGGTAAGGTCAGCCCAATTTGCGGCCTGTCCGCTCCGCTACCCCTTCCCCATGGCTGGTTTGCTGAGTTTGAAGGCTGTTTGGCCCCTGATGGGCGCCGCCCTCCTCTCGGCGACCCCGGCCCTGGCCCAACCTGCCTCACAGCAGGTGGACAATCCTTTGGCGGAGCCTGCCACCCAAGCGCCTGCCACCCAGGAGCCAGCCAGCCAGGCGCCTGCCCCAGCCCAGCCGATCCCCCAGACTCCATTTCCAACTCAGGCCGCTCCGGTAGCCGAGCCTGCTGCCAAAGCTGAACCCAAGGTTTTGATCGCGGAGGTGGCGATCGAAGGCCTTCAAGACCACCCTGAACGGGAACGGCTGGAGCTGGCTGCCTATGCCGCGATGGCAGCCACCCCAGGCTCGCGGGTGACCCGCAACGAGCTCCAGACAGACCTTTCAGCGATCTACGCCAGCGGCTGGTTTTCCGATGTGCGGATCCAGCCCGTAGATGGTCCGCTGGGCGTGCGGCTGGTGGTGGTGGTGGTGGCCAACCCGGTGCTGCAGCAGGTCAAGCTCGATCCAGCCGACCTGAAGTTGCCGGAGCAGGTGGTTAAGGACACCTTCGCCGCTGACTATGGCAAAACCCTCAACCTCAACACCCTGCAGACCCGCATGCAGGAGTTGCAGCGCTGGTACGCAGATCAGGGCTACTCCCTGGCGCGGATCACCGGTCCTAGTCGGGTGAGTCCGGAGGGGGTCGTGGAGCTGCTGGTGCGCCAGGGCACCGTTGAGGGGGTTGAGGTGCAGTTCCTCAACAAGGAAGGCTCCGCTACCAACGACAAAGGCGAGCCAATTCGGGGCAAGACCAAGCCCTGGGTCGTGACCCGCGAGGTGTCCCTCCGCCCTGGACAGGTGTTCAACCGGCGCGAGCTGGAGGAGGACATCAAGCGCATCTATGGCACGGGCCTTTTCAGTGATGTGAAAGTGACTCTCAAGCCGGTGCCGGCCGAGCCTGGCAAGGTGGTGATTGTGCTTGGCATTGTTGAGCAGTCCAGCGGTTCTTTGTCAGGCGGCCTGGGTTACAGCCAGAGCCAGGGCGTGTTTGGTCAGATCCAGTTGCAGGACAGCAACCTGTTTGGCCGCGCTTGGGACCTCGGTACCAACATTTCCTACGGCCAGTACGGCGGCCTTGGCGATATCACCTTTACAGATCCTTGGATCAAGGACAACAAATACCGAACTTCCTTCCGGGCTCGCCTCTTCTTCAGTCGGGAAGTGCCTCAGTTATTCCAGAACGAGAACAATTCCTTCACTTATGAGTTGCAGAATTTTGATGGATCCGACTTTGACGTAGTCACAAGTCGAACCGTCATTAATAATGGCACCGAAGCTGTAACCACGAATTTTGATACTGTTGCGATTCAGCGTATCGGCGCTAATATTCAGTTTGTGCGACCCCTAAATGGTGGCAACCCTTACAAGAAAGCTCCCTGGAACCTGATTCTCTCGTTTGGCGGGCAAGAAGTTACGCCGATGGATTTTTCCGGTAGTAAATATTCCTATGGGGTAGTTGGTGCAACGACATCTCCCGATATTGTTCCGAGTAATCAGGTCATTTGCCTAGCCTTTAATTGTGCTTCTGAAAACCAGTTGGTGAGTTTTCGGGTCGGGGCTACTTACAGCACTCTTAATGACCCACGTAATCCCACTAAGGGTAACTTTCTGAGTATCGGCACGGAGCAATTTATTTCGGTAGGCGAGAATTCACCCACCTTCAACCGCGTTCGCGGCAGTTTCACCCACTACATACCTGTGGAATGGTTGAAGATCTTCAAGGGCTGCCGGCCTAAGCCCGGTGAGACCAAAGACTGCAAGCAGGCACTGGCTTTCCAGGTTTCGGCTGGATCGTTGGTGGGCAGTGATATTCCGCCCTATGAGGCTTTCTGCCTGGGTGGTGGCAATTCCGTACGCGGTTATTACGATTGCGATTTGGGAGTTGGCAAAAGTTTTGCTGAAGCCACGATTGAATATCGCTTCCCCATTTTCAGCATCATTAGTGGTGAAATCTTTTTTGATGCTGGCACCACTTTCGGGAGCCAGGCAGACATCCCTGGTAACCCTGGTGGCCTGCTTGGTAAGAAAGGTGAGGGATATTCGCCTGGAGTTGGTTTAATCGTGACAACGCCAGTGGGGCCCCTGCGCCTTGAGGTTGCCACCCAGGATTTCTCCAGTGATTGGCGCTTCAACTTGGGTGTGGGCTGGAAGTTCTAGTGGCGCAATGGCCAAGTGACTATTCCGGTGCCTGGACTCTGAGCCAGTCGGTGCAACGGGAGGGTGTGGGCTTGCACAGCGGCCAGCAGGCCCAAGTGCGCTTACAGCCATCACGGCGCCCGGGCTACTGGGTGGGATGGCTGGATGCACCGGAGCTCCCCTTGATTCGTTTGGCGCCGGATTACGTAAGTGAAACTCAGCTTTGTACGGCTTTGCGGCTAGACCAACGCCGTTTAGCTACGGTTGAGCATCTGCTGGCTGCCCTGGCTGGCACCGGTGTTACCCAAGCTGAAATCCTCGTGAGCGGCGAGGAGATCCCCTTGCTGGATGGATCGGCCCTGCCCTGGGTAGAGGCGCTAGATGAGGCGGGGCTGGAAGCTCTGCCCTATGCATCGGCGCCTCTAGAGCTTGAGTTGCCGCTCACTGTTAGTAGTGGCGTCAGTTTTGCCACTGCCCTGCCCCACTCCGGCTTGCGGGTAGGTGCGGCAATTGAATTCGCCGATGCGGCCATTGGCCGCCAGCTGTTTTCACTTGATTTGTCACCGAGCACTTTTGTTGAGCAGATCGCCCCGGCACGCACCTTTGGATTGCGCTCTCAGGTGGACCAGCTGCTGGCAGCTGGCCTGATCCGGGGCGGCTGCCTTGAAAACGCCCTTGTTTGTGACGGCGACAGCTGGTTAAATCCGCCGCTGCGGTTTGTGGAGGAACCGGTGCGCCATAAAATCCTGGACTTGTTGGGAGACTTGGCGCTGATCGGATTGCCTCGAGCCCAGGTTTTCGCCTACCGCGGCTCCCACGGGCTCCACACCTCTTTGGCTGCGGCCTTGGCCGGCCTGGCCAAATCTTCTACCTCCAGTTCTTTCGCCAGTTGATGCCCTTGTCTGACGCCAGCCCACCGCTTTCTGATCCCGCCGCGCCGGCGTCTTTGGATCCCACAGCTGCGGTGATCCTCACCAGCGAGCAGATTCAGGGACTGCTGCCCCACCGCTATCCCTTCGCCCTGGTGGATCGGGTGATTGAGCATGAGCCGGGTAAACGCGCTGTGGCGATCAAGAACGTCACCCTCAATGAACCTCAGTTTCAGGGCCATTTTCCCGGTCGCCCCCTGATGCCGGGAGTGTTGATCGTTGAGGCCATGGCCCAGGTGGGCGGGTTGATCGTTACCCAGATGCCCGATCTGCCCAAGGGCTTATTTGTGTTTGCTGGCATCGATGGGGTGCGGTTTCGTCGTCCGGTGGTCCCTGGCGACCAGCTGGTAATCACCTGTGAGTTGCTGAGCCTCAAGCGCCGCCGTTTCGGCAAGGTCAAGGCAGAAGCCAGAGTGGATGGTCTGCTGGTTTGCTCCGGGGAACTGATGTTCTCGCTGGTGGACTGATGGCAACGACCATCCATCCCACGGCTGTTGTCGATCCCAAAGCTCAGCTGGCTGACGGAGTTGAAGTTGGGCCCTACGCCGTGATCGGCCCCCAGGTGGAGCTTGGTGCCGGCTGCCGCATCGGCCCCCATGTGGTTCTCGATGGTCGGGTGCGCATGGGCCGCAATAACCGCATATTTCCCGGGGCCTGCATCGGCCTCGAACCCCAGGATCTGAAATACACGGGGGATCCCACCGAGGTGGTGCTTGGCGACGAGAACACCATCAGGGAGTGCGTCACTATCAATCGGGCCACCACTGGCAACCAGCAAACACGGCTTGGTAGCGGCAATTTGCTGATGGCCTATTGCCACCTGGGCCACAACTGCGAATTAGGCGACCGGATCGTGATCGCCAATGGGGTGGCCGTGGCCGGCCATGTTGTTATAGGCGATCGGGCTGTGATTGGCGGTGTACTTGGTATTCATCAGTTCGTTCATATAGGAACCCTGGCCATGGTGGGGGGTATGAGCCGTATCGAGCGAGATGTACCGCCGTTCACCATGGTGGAGGGCCATCCCTCCCGTGTCAGGGCCCTCAACAAGATCGGTCTGCGGCGCAGCGGTCTGTTCGATCAGGACGGCGGCCAACAATTCGAGCAACTCAAACAGGCCTGGACCCTGCTCTACCGCAGTGGCATCACCCTGGCTGAAGCACTAAGCCAGTTGCGCTCCCAGCCCCTAGGAGGTGCTGCAGACCAGCTGTGCAGTTTCCTAGAGGCCTCCATTGGCCCCTCCCGCCGCGGGCCTATCCCGGGGACGCGCTGATGCTGCGGTTGCTGGTGAGCACCGGTGAGGTGTCTGGGGATTTGCAGGGATCGCTGTTGGTAAAGGCTTTGCACGAGGAGGCCCGGCGACGCCAGCTCGATCTCGAGATCGTGGCCCTTGGAGGCGAGCGCATGGAGCGCGCCGGTGCGGCACTGCTTGCTAACACCACCCGGATGGGTGCCATCGGCTTGCTGGAGGCGATTCCCTTTGTGTTGCCGACCCTGAGGTTGCAGCGGCGCTTGAAGCATTGGTTTCGCCGCGACCCTCCCGATGGCGTGGTGCTGATCGACTACATGGGCCCCAATGTGAGCTTGGGGCTGCGGCTCAAACGCAGATTTCCCAAGGTGCCCGTCACTTACTACATAGCCCCGCAAGAGTGGGCATTCAAATTCGGCAACGGCGGCCGCTCCAATCTGATCAGCTTCACAAATCAGATCCTGGCGATTTTTCAGGAGGAGGCCCGCTTCTATCGCTGTCGTGGCGCCAATGTCACCTATGTGGGCCATCCTCTGCTGGACACCATCGGTGAAGTGCCAAGCCAGCAGGAGGCCCGCCGTCAGCTTGGGCTGCGCGGTGATGCGCCAGTGCTGCTGCTGATGCCGGCATCGCGGCGCCAAGAGATCCGCTACATGCTGCCCTACATCGTGGCGGCGGCTGCCGAGCTGCAGCGCCAGCTGCCCGAGTTGCAGGTGGTGGTGCCGGCGGGATTGCCAGGTTTCGAGGCCCATCTGGCGCGGCAACTTGGCCAGGCAGGGGTGCGGGCGGAGATCATTGCTGCCACTGATTCAGACCAGCTCAAGGCCTGCCTCTGCGCTGCTGCCGATTTGGCCCTGGCCAAATCGGGCACGGTGAATCTGGAGCTGGCCCTGCGGGGTGTGCCCCAGGTGGTGGTGTATCGGGTCAGTAGGGCGACAGCCTTTGTGGCCCGGCACATCCTGCGGTTCAGCGTGCCCCACATTTCCCCAGTAAATCTGGTGCTAGGAGAGCGGCTGGTGCCGGAGCTGCTGCAGGAGGACCTCACTGCTGCGGCAATCGTGCGAGAGGCCTTACCCCTGCTTGAGCTTGATGTCAGCTGTGGGGCACGCCAAACCATGCTGGATGGATATCGGCGGCTGCGATTGGAACTTGGGGAGCCGGGCGTCACCCAGCGGGCAGCATCCGCCATCTTTGACCAGGTACTGGAAGCTCGATGAATACCCGCCCCCCCTCTCTTGGGGCCCGCCCCCTGGCCTGGCTGCTGAGCCTGCTGTTCCTGATTTGCCTAGCCCTGGCCCCATCACCTGTTATGGCTGCAAATGCGCCTCAGGAAGCGGTGCTTGCGGGCGGCTGCTTCTGGTGTTTGGAACACGACCTTGAAAAGCTCCCAGGGGTTTTGGACGCTCAGAGTGGTTACAGCGGTGGCGCCGGAGCTAACCCCACTTACGGCCAGGTATCGGCTGGGGGAAGCGGCCACCAGGAGGTGGTGCGGGTGCGGTTCGATCCCGCTCGGATCAGCTACGGCGCCCTGCTGCGCTCCTACTGGCGCAACATTGATCCCTTAGATGGTGGCGGCCAGTTTTGCGATCGCGGCAGCTCCTATCGCCCGGTGATTTTCACCAGTGGCTCCGATCAACAAAATCAGGCCCAGGCAAGCCTGCGCTCGGCCGCCGCCGAGCTGGGCCGTCCGGTCGCAGCCCTGAAGGTGCAGATCAAGCCGCTGAATCGCTTCTGGCCTGCGGAGGCCTATCACCAGAACTACGCGGAGCTCAACAGCGTCAAATACAACTACTACCGCTGGGCTTGCGGCCGGGATCGGCGGCTTGATTCGGTGTGGGGCAAGCGCGCTCGCAGTGGGGCGGCTTGGGCTTCTGGCAGCAAGTCCTGACTAGGCGGTAACTCCCGTGGGAGCGTAAGCAGCTGGGAATTGCGGCAATTCCTAGGAAAATCTAAAGAAGCAGGGGTCCTAGTGGTCGACTAATTGCTGTTATGGAGCGGCTTTCCGCCCTTTAAGGGCAAGTTAGGACTGACTAACATTCTGTCAATTACGTGAGCAGTCCTGTATGTATCTGCTGACCATCCGAGACGGTTTGAATACCCGTCATGTTGGGCCCTACCTAAGTCCGAAGCAGGCTGCTGACGACCTTGATCGCCTCTTGCCGCTTTGCGGTGAGCGTTCCCGCTGGCAGATTCATGCCCTGGAATCGCCCGCGGAGTTGATGGCCAGCCTGGGTGCTGGAACCGCGCGTACGGCAGTCGTGGCTGCTTGAGTCCTAACTGCGCCCGGGATAGCCGCGCAGTAGGCCGCTCTCGATCATCAGCCCCACGCCGGCATTGATCAGGATCAGGCCAAAGGTGCCGTACCAAAACCAGGGGCCGGGGCTGGCCAGGGTTTCCAATTTGCCTGCGGCGGCAAGCACCTGGATGCCTTTGCGGATCACCGCCTCGCCAAATAGGCAGAGCCCGGCGGGCAGGAGCAGCACGCCGAGTTGGGCCTTCACATACCAGCGGATCTTCTGAACGGCCATGGAGAGCTCAAAGGCGTCAGGGCTCCAAACTTAGGCCGATGCTTCAAGAGGTGCCCCCGAACACACCCAATTCACCAGCGTGCGCACGCCGAAGCCGGTGGCGCCGGCGGGATCCTGGCCGCGGCCCTTGTCACTCCAGACGGTGCCGGCAATATCCAGGTGGGCCCAGGCCAGCTTGGGGGTGACGAAGTCCTGCAGAAACAGGGCGGCGGTGATCGAGCCCCCGGGCCGGGGGCCGGTGTTCTTGAGGTCGGCAAACTGGCTCTTGAGCCCGGCCTTGTAGGAGGCCCTCAGGGGCATGCGCCAGAGGGCTTCACCGCTGGCTTCGCTGGCGCCCAGCAGGGCATCTGCCAGGCCGTCGTTGTTCGACCAGAGGCCCGCCATCTCCTCCCCCAGGGCGATCACGCAGGCTCCGGTGAGGGTGGCCAGGTCGACCACCGCATCCGGTTCGAGCTTGCACGCGTACACCAGGGCATCGGCCAGGGTGAGGCGCCCCTCGGCATCGGTGTTGTTGATTTCGATCGTTTTGCCGTTGGAGGCGGTGACGATCGCGCCTGGGTGGATGGCCCCGCCACTAATCATGTTTTCGCAGGCCGCCACGATCATGTGCACCTCCACGCCGGCGGGCTTGATCTCGGCGATGGCACGCATGGCTCCCAGCACCGCCGCGCTGCCGCCCATGTCGTACTTCATCATCTCGATCTGGGAGCCGGCGGTCTTGAGGTTGTAGCCGCCGGAATCGAAGGTGAGGCCCTTGCCCACCAGCACCAGGCGCCGCTTAGCCCCACCCTCGGGGCGGTAGGTGAGGTGGATGAACTTGGGCGCCAGGTCTGAGCCCTGGGCCACCGCCAGGTAGGAGCCCATACCCAGGGCCTCGCAGTCGCTGCGCTCCAGCACCGTCAGCTCCAGGCCAAAGTCGCGGGCGAGGGCAGCGGCGGTGTCGGCCAGGTGCTGGGGCGTGGCCACGTTGGGCGGAGCGGCCACCAGCTCCCGGGCCAGCTCGACGCCGGCGCAGCTGGCTGCCACTGCCGCCAGGGCGGGAGCGGCGCTTGCTGCCACCCCGATCAGGCTGATCGTCTCCGGCAGGCTCAGGGGCTCGGGCTCCCCCTTGAAGCGCTGGTCGCTGAACAGGGCCAGGCGGCTGGCCTCCGCCATGGCCTGGGCTGCAGCACCTGCTGACAAGGCCTCGATCGGCATGGCCAGGGCTAGATGGCTTGCTCCAGCGGCGGCGGCGGCCTGGCTGGCGGCGGCGCAGGCCCGGCGCAGGCCGGCGAGGTTGAAGTCGGCCGGAGCCCCCAGACCCACCAGGATCAGGGTCTGGGGGCTGGCATCTAGGCGATCGAGGCTGAGACATTCCCCGGGCTTGGCTTTGAAGCGCCGCTGCTCCAGGCGACTCGTCAGCGACTGACCCAGGGCGGCGCTGAGCTGCTCAAGCTGGGGGTGGTCGGGGCGATCTTCGGCAGCGGCGAACAGGCCGACGGCCAGGCAGTCACCATCGAAATCGCCCAGGGCCGCAGGCAGGTCGTCGGGGATGCAGCGAAAGTCCATGGAACGGCCGAGGTTGGGCGCGATCGTAGCCAGCGTGGCCAGCCCAACTCACCTAGGCAGGATCGGCTTGAAACGGCGTGGCCCAGCGGCTGCGGGTTTCCTTGTTGAAGGGCGGCAGCCAGCGCTGAATCAGGGCCTGCTCCAGGGCGCGGCGCGGGCGGATGGCGGCGGGCACATCTAACCAAAAGCGGATGCTGGTTTGGCAGCCCAGGCCCACTTTCAGCAGGGCTTCGCTGTAGGCGGCGAGGTAGGCCTTGCAGTCGTGTTCGCCTTTCCAGCGCCGATCTGCCTGGCCGGTTTCACCGACATAGAGCAGCAGGGGCTGGCCTAGATCGGCGGGCCGATCTGTCACCAGATAGAGGGCTGCACCCTGTTGGGGTGCGGCGGGCCAGCGCCAGAAGGAAAGGGCCTGGGGGGTGAGCTGCAGGGGGTTGAAGGCCTTGGCTATCTCTTCAGGCGTTCCGGGGCTACCGGCAAACAGCGAGACCTGTATGGCACCACCAGCTTGGTTGCTCCACAGGGGCTGCTGGTGGGCGGCGAGGCGGGTCTGCCAGTCCAGCAGCTGCGAGGCTTGCAGGGGCAGATCAGGGGTATCGGCGCGGCCAGTGCTCCCCAGCTGGCTGGCCGTAAACAACTCGCCTTGACGCGCCATCGCTTCAGGCCCCGTTGCTGGTTTGGCCTAGGCGGGTATTGCCCTTGCCGCCTGGGGGCAGTGCTGGCCCGGCAGGGCCTTGCTTGAAGCTCACCTTGCCAATCCAGCTTTCCACCAGGTCGGCGGGAAATTGCAGCCGCTGTTGCAGGTCGGCCAGATCGCGAAAGGGGCTGCGACTTCGTTCATGCAGCAGTCGGCTGAGCCTGGGCGGATCGAGCCCCAGCCCTGCTATCTCCTGGCTGGAAGCCTGGTTGAGATCCACCAGGGTGGCGGATTGCAAAGGCGCTGCTGGCTCGCCGTACCAGCGAAATTCCAGCAAAGGCAGCCAGCGGCGCACCAGCGCATCGGAGAGATCCAGCACCCGTTGCAGGTCGTCGGCGCCGCTGAGCTGGATGCCGCCCGCCTGCAGCCGCAGCAGCAGGTCCACCTGATCGACAGCGATGCCCGGCAGCCGCAGCCAGTCGGCCGCGGTGGCGCGATTCACATCAAGCCGCCAGCCCAGGGCAGCGGCCCGGCCTACGGCCTCAGCATCTTCAAGCCTGAGGGCAGGGTTGTGTTGCAGCTTCAGGGCCAGCAGCTCCTGCTCCACCAGCTCTTGCTCAACCAGCTCCCTCTGGACCCGCTCCCGTTCCCGCTCCGCCGCTGCATCGGCGGGTACAGCAGGGAGCTGATCTGGTGGGATCTGTGCTGGTGGGATCTGGCCAGTGGCCCTCAGCAGCTGACGTGCCAGGGGATCCAACCAGTGCCGCTTGGCCATGGCGGAATGCCACCGCATTAAAAACGCTTCAAACTTAGCGGGGGCCTCACTCTTCAGGCCAATCGATTAAGCCCCAGCGCAGGCCGAGCACAGCTGCATGGGTGCGGTCGCGGGCCTGGAGCTTGCTGCAGAGGGAACGCAGGTGAGTTTTGGCCGTGTCGGCGCTGATAAACAGCCGCTGGCCGATCTCGATGTTGGTGTCGCCTTCAGCTACCAGGCTGAGCACCTGGAGTTCGCGCCCAGTCAGCGGTTCTAGGGGCCCCCCCTTACCGGGTCCGCGGCGAAACAGCTCCGTCAGACTGCGGTCTACGTAGACCCCGCCGCCGCTGATCGCATGCAGGGCGGCCATGGCACTGCCCAGCCCAATGCGGGACTCCACCAGCAAGCCGTCGCAGCCGGCCTCGATCGCTGCTTGGATCTCGCTCTGGCGGTGCTCCTGGGTGATCAGCAACAAGGTGTGCAGGCCGGGCCAGCGCTGCTTGATTTGCAGCAGTAAGGAGATTCCCGAGCCCTGCTCCAGGGTGTCGCTGAGAAACACCATCGAGGGCCGGTGCCGCTCCACCAGCTCCAGGCCGGCGGCCTCACAGGTGGCGGCACCCACCAGGTGCTCCTGGCCGATCAGGCCGCCCACAAAGAAGCTGAGCAGGGCCCGGTTGCCGAGGCAGGCCACCAGGCGGGCATCCCGCAGCAGGTTGTTGATCTGGCTGGTGTTGCGGCGGATCTGCTCAAGCTTGGGCGTGAAGTCCATCGGCGCTGAAGGCTGGGCTGGGGGCCTGCATTGGCGCCATCCTGGCCAGCTCCGCTCGATCCGCCAGGGGCAATACGCCTATCCGCACTCCCCAGGGGTGCCAGGCCTCACCAGAATTTGCGAACGCTGCGCTGCCAGGGTTATGGCGTTTTTTGAATCCGAAATCGTTCAGGACGAAGCCAAGCGGCTGTTTGGCGATTACCAGCAGCTGATGCAGCTGGGTAGTGAGTACGGCAAGTTTGATCGTGAGGGCAAGAAGCTCTACATCGAAAAGATGGAGGACATGATGGAGCGCTACCGGGTGTTCATGAAGCGCTTCGAGCTCTCTGAAGACTTCCAGGCAAAGCTCACCGTGGAGCAGCTACGCACCCAGCTGGGCCAGTTCGGCATGACACCCGAAACGATGTTCCAGCAGATGCACCAGACCCTGGAGCGCATGAAGTCTGAGCTGGAGGCCACGGCATAGCGGCTGCCTACGATCTCGCCACAGAGCAAGGCGGGTCGCAGTTCGAATGACAACAGCGCACCCTCCAGCAGACCAGCCTCCAGCAGAGCAGCCACCTACCGGGCTGCCTCCTCTGCCGGCCTGGCTTGAGCGGGGAATGGCGGATCTGTTCCCCGCCGGCAGCGGTGCCGGTGCCTGCAGCGACCCAGACCAGCAGCTAGCCGCTCGCCTGGAAGAGGCCGATCGGGCCGGGCGGCCCTTGCGCATCAAGCTCGGCATCGACCCCACCGGCTCCGATATCCACCTGGGGCACTCGCTGCTATTCCGCAAGCTGCGGGCCTTCCAGGATGCTGGCCACATCGCCGTTCTGATCATCGGCGACTTCACCGCCCGCATCGGCGATCCCACCGGTAAGAGCGCCACCCGGGTGCAACTCAGCGCTGCTGCGGTGGAGGCCAATGCCGCCACCTACCTGCAGCAGCTGGGTCAGGGCCAGGACCCCGAGCGCGCCCTGCTTGATTTCGAGACTCCTGGCCGGCTGGAGGTGCGCCGCAACAGCGAGTGGCTCACCGGGCTTGACCTGCCCCAGGTGATTGAGCTGCTGGGCATCAGCACCGTGGGCCAGATGCTGGCCAAGGAGGACTTTTCCAATCGCTACGGCTCGGGCGCCCCCATCTCCCTGCACGAGTTTCTTTATCCGCTGCTGCAGGGCTACGACTCGGTGCAGGTGCAGGCGGATCTGGAGCTGGGCGGCACTGATCAAAAGTTCAACGTGGCCATGGGCCGCGACCTGCAGCGTCACTTCGGTCAGCGCCCCCAATTCGGCATGCTGCTGCCAATCCTGCCGGGCCTCGATGGCGTGCAGAAGATGAGCAAAAGCCTGGGCAACACCGTGGGCCTCGCCGAAGATCCACTTTCGATGTACTCGAAGCTTGAAAAGGTTCCCGATGCGGTGGTCGACGACTACCTAACCCTGCTGACTGATCTGGATTTGGCGGGTCTGCCGCAGAACCCTAGGGAGCGTCAGAAGCTGATGGCTCTGGAGATCACCCAGGCGCGCCATGGTGAGGCTGCGGCGGCGGCGGCCCAGGTGGATGCAGCCAAGCTTGTGGCCGGTGCCGCGGGTAGCGGTGCCGCCGCCGCCGAGGTGCCGGAGGCCTCGCTGGCGGCAGTGAATTTCCCCGCCAAGGCCTTCTACCTACTCAGTGCTGTGGGCCTCTGCACTAGCAGCAGCGAAGCCCGCCGCCAGATCCAGGGCGGCGGCGTCAAGCTCGATGGCGAAAAGCTTGTTGATCCAAACCAGGAGTTTGCCGGCCCGGAGGTCCTCGCCGGCAAGGTGCTGCAGCTGGGCAAGAAGACCTTTCGGCGGCTGGTGGCGGGCTGAGCGCTACTACCGGCAGCTCATACCTGGTGCCCTCCTACCTGCTGCCCAGTAGATCGTCCCAGCTCGGGCCCTGGGCTGCAGCTGCATCACCGGAGCTGCCACGGGGAATGGTGATGCCCGCATCGCCCCAGAGGTGCCAGGCAGGTAGGGGGCAGGAGGCGCCCGCCTCAAAGTTGAGGGTCGCCGGCAGGGGAGTGGAATCGGAGAAGGCCATGGCTACGGCTCGCACTGCCCAAGCCTGGGCGCTGGCATGGGGCCCTCAATGCAGCGCTGATGCCATCGCCATGTCGTCTGGAAGACGCCCTCCCTAACCTGCAAGCAAGCTGCCAGCGGCCCTTGCTTGAGCCCAGTGATCAAATCATCGTGGCCCTCGATGGCATGGCGCCAGAGCAGGCCATGGCCTTTGCGTCTGCCGTGCCTGCGCTGCGCTGGGTGAAGGTGGGCCTGGAGCTGTTCGTGGCTGGCGGGCCGGATGTGGTCCAGCAGCTGCGCGACCAGGGCAAGCGGGTGTTCCTCGATCTCAAGTTCCACGACATCCCGGCCACCATGGCCGGCGCCTGCCGCAGCGCCGCCCGCCTCGGTGCCGAGCTGATCACGGTGCATGCCAGCGCTGGCAGCGTGGCCATGGGCGCGGCCCAGGCGGCGGCGCTGGAGTCGGCTGCGGCGGTAGGCCTGTCTGCCCCCACCCTGCTGGCGGTGACGGTGCTTACCAGCTGGGAGCAGGCCCGTTTTGCATCCGAGCTGGCCATTGAGGAACCGTTGTCCACCTACGTGCCACGGCTGGCCCAGCTGGCGGCTGCTGCTGGCATCGGCGGCTGCGTCTGCTCCCCGCTGGAGGTGGCCGCCCTGCGGGCTGCCCACAAGGAGCCCTTTGCCCTGGTGACCCCCGGCATCCGCCCGGCTGGAGCGGCCCTGGGGGATCAGCAGCGGGTGCTGACGCCCGCCCAGGCCGTCGCCGCCGGTGCCAGCCAGCTGGTGATTGGCCGGCCGATCACGGCGGCGCCAGATCCGGTTGCGGCGTTTGCTGCCTGCTGTCGGGAGCTGGAGCTGGGCGGGTTTTAGTTCACCGATTAATTTCAGGCCACCAGTGAGCCTCGGGGCACCAGTTCGGCGTAGAGCGCCTCGAGGGCGTCGATGTTGCCTTCAAGTGTGTAGCGCTCCAGGGCCCGCTCCCGGGCCCTGCGGCCCAGCTCGGCGGTAAGCACCGGCTGATCGCGCAGCACCGGGATCAAGGTGCGCAGCTGGGTGGTGACGCCCTGGGTACTGATCACGATGCCCGCGCCTCCCTCCAGTACCTCGCCGTCGGCGCCGGCGTCGGTGGCGATGCAGGCGGTGCCGCTGGCCATGGCCTCCAGTAGGGCCAGGCTCAGGCCCTCCACCAGGGAGGGAAGCAGGAAAACCTCGGCTAGCTGCTGGAAGGCCACGCGTCGCTCCAGGCTGGGCTCATAGCCCCACCACACCAGATCTGGTTCGTCTCCAGGGGCCTGCAGCGCACTACGCAGGGGGCCATCGCCCACGATCACCAGCACGCAGCCGGCGGGTCGCACTAGCCGCCAGGCCTTGATCAGGGCCTCGACGTTTTTCTCAGTGGCCACCCGGCCCATGTACAGGAAGACGCGCCGGCCCGCAAAGCGCTGGCGCAGCTCCTGCAGGTCTGGGCTGGCAGCGGCGGCCAGCGATGCCGGCTGCCACATGGCGGTGTCGACGCCGTTGGGGATCACGGCCAGCCGCTCGGCCCGCACCCCCAGGCGCAGCAGCATCTCCGCCTGCAGCTCCGAAAACACGATCACCCGATCAAATTTGGCCAGGGTGGGCCCATAGAGCTGGTAAGTGAGCTGCTGGGTGCCGGCGGTGAGGTTGCGCAAGCTGGCATCGAAGGCCGGATGAAAGGTGGCCACCACCGGCAGCCCCAGCTGCTGGCAGAGATCGGGTAGGCGGAAATCGAGGGGGGACAGGGTGAGGCTGGCGTGCACCAGGTCGGGCTTGAGTCGCTCCAGGGATTCGCGCAATTCCCGCTGGGCCCCCAGCGATGGAATCGTGTACACCTGAGACTTCACCAGGTAGGGCAGGGCCACTTCCGGGCCGCCGCCATTGCTGTCGCCCTGGTTGTCAGCGTCCGGCAGGGCATCGCTGGAGCGAGCCAGGCTGCCGGGGGGTGTGTCGAAGTGGATAAAGCTGATGCCATGGCCGCGGCTGCGCAGCGCGTGGGTCGTGCTCAGTCCGTAGGTGACGTTGCCGCAGAACGGTGTTTTCTTGCCCAGCCAGGCAATGTGGGCCACCAGGGCTCGCGCGTCCGGAGGCCCACGCTACCAGCGCTTCCAGGGACGCTCCAATAAGGCCGCCACCAAGGCAATGGCTGCCAGGCCCCAGAGCACAGGCAGCAGGCCGTATCTGCTCACCACCGCCCCGGCCAGCACCAAAGGCAGGCTCAGGGCCACGTTGATCAGGTTGTTTTGCAGGCCAAACACCTTGCCGCGCAGATCTTCGGGTGTTTCTTCCTGGATTGTGGTTTGGGCGGGAATCGCCAGCAGGGCTGAGCCCACCCCCAGCACGCCGCAGAGCAGCAAGGTGAACACCAAATTGCCGCGCAACTGACCCAGCAGCACCAGGCTCCAGCCGATCGTGCCCAGGCCTGTGGCAGCCAGGTGGCGGCGGTTGAGCCCCTGGCCCAGCTGGGCCACGGCCAGGGCCCCAATGGCCAGGCCCAGGCCGCTCATCGCCAGCAGGGTTCCAAACTGGGTGGGGCCAAGCCCGGGGATAGCTGCCGCCAGGCTGATCGCCAGCACGTAAAGGGCGGCAAGCAGGCTGTAGAGCAACACCAGCTGCACCATGGCGCTGAACACCCGCGGCCGCTCCCGCAGCACCTGAAGCCCCTCTCCGATCTCTTGCCACACGGTTGTGCGGGTCGGCGCCCGAGGCGGCTCCTGCCAGCGGATTCGGCTGATGGCTACGGCCGCCAGGCCATAGCAAAGCGGCAGCAGCAAAAATTCACCGCCGCTGATGCCGATTCGTTGCAGGCCCAGGTTTAGGAGCCGCAGGATCGGATCACCCAGGGCAAAGCCCACGATCGTGGCGGCCATGCTGGTGGCCTGATAAAGCGAGTTTGCTGCGAGCAGCTGGTCGCTTGGCACCAGCTGGGGTAGGGCTGCTTGTTCGGCCGGCGCAAAAAATTGGGTGAGCACCGACTCGAAAAAGGTCATCAGCACCAGCCCCCAGTAGCCCCAGCTCAGCCCCAGCCACTCGGGGCCCTCCACCAGGCATAGGGGAGCTAGCAAGACCAGCAACGCCCGCAGGCCGTTGGAGGCCACCATCACGCCCCGCTTGGGCCAGCGGTCGGCCCAGACCCCGGCGACAGTGCCCAGCAGCATGGCTGGAATCGTGTTGGCCACGTAGATCCCCGTGGCCAGCAGGGTGATCATCTGGGCCCGGGTTTCGGGCAGGTCCAGCCGGATTGCCGAGGCGGCCTCCGCCAGGGCGGGGTTGGCCTCAGGCGTTCCCTTCACCCAGGTCTGGGCGATCAGGAACACCATCAGCACGATGTAAAACTTGTCCGCCAGCTGGGAGAAGATCTGGCCAAGCCAGAGCCAGCGGAAATCGGGTAGCGCCAGAACGCCCTGCAATCCGGTGGCGTTGGAATTGCCGCTCAAACTGGCTCGAATTGCTGCAGGCTCGTCATGATGGCGCAGCCCCGGCTGCCAAGCCGGTGCGCAGCAGCCGGAAGGCTCGGGGTTTGCGGCTGAGATGCTCCTGGCACCAGTGCTCCACCAGCTCCAGCAGGTGCAGCCACACCGGCAGGGGGCCCATCAGTTCGCCATCGCGCCGGCGGGGCAGGTTGGGCCGCAGCAGCCGTTGCAGCAGGGCCAGTTCGGATGCATTGAGCACCACCCGCGCCCCCGGCACGCCACCGATCACCAACCCCTCGCTCGGCACCAGGCTGCAGCGCCAATCCCAATCGCCCACGGGTGGATCCAGGGGCTCACCACTGCGGCTGCAGCAGCCCAGGGGTAAGGCGTAGCCGCCGAGGGCCAGCAGGTGGACGCTGCCCTGCACCGCGATTGCCAAGGCTTCTAGGTCGCAGCCCCGCTCCCGCACCAGGGCGTCGAGGCGGCCCAGCTGCATCAGTAGGTCGCCCAAGATTCCGGCGCAGGGTGCCTCGCTTGGCACCAGGGCCAGGCAGAGCTCCATCAGGGCCTGGGCGGCGGCGAGGGCCTCCAGCTGCTGGGCCAGGCCGCTGTAGCTGCGCAGCACTTTCAGTTGACGCACCCGCCTCAGGCCGCTGCGACCGCCCACCTGCAGGCGTAGATGGCTCAGGGGCACGGCGGCGGCCAGGCTGCTGCGGGGTCTGCGCGCCCCCGGCACGGCCAGCCGCACCACCCCCTCCTCGTCGCTGAGCAGGGTGAGCAGCCTGTCGTTTTCGCCCAGGGGCCGGCAGCTCAGCGCCAACCCTTCGAGGCTTTGCTCCGGCACGGTTGCTTCAGCCCCGCATCGCCTGGGCCAGGGCCACGCCGCGGCTGGTGCCGAGCCGGGTGGCGCCAGCCTCCACCAGGGCGAGGGCCTGCTCCAGGCTGGCGATGCCACCGGAGGCCTTGATGGCAGCCCGACCGCGGGCCAGCTGGCGCAGCTGTTCGATGTGGTCCACCGTTACCGCTGGCCCAAAGCCGCTGCCGCTTTTAAGGAAGCGGGCGCCGGCATCGATGCTGATCTCCACCAGTAGGGCCAGGGCGTCGGGATCGAGCCTGCCCACCTCCAGGATCACCTTCACCGGCAGGCCCAGCTCGCAGATGGCGGCGAGTTCGTCGTGGATCGGCGTGCTCTGGCGGTCCACCAGGGCGCCGAAATCGGGCACCACGTCCAGTTCGTCGGCCCCGGCCTCAGCCGCTGCCACCGCTTCGGCCAGCTTCACCGCCGCCGGCACGGCGCCGAAGGGGAAGCCCACCACGGCAATCAGCTGGGGGCTGGCGCCCTTGCCCTCAAGGGGCAGCTGCTCCCTAGCAGTGGCCACCCAGCGGGAGGCCACGCACACCCCGGCAAAGCCGAAATGGCGGGCTTCCTCGCAGCACTGGCGCACGGCGCTGCTGCCGTGGTGGGGATCCAGCAGGGCGTGGTCGATCAGGGGGGCTAGGTCTGGCCGGTCGGCGCTCACGCGTCTTTGGCCTGGATTACCCCGAAGCCGCCATGGTTGCGGTGATACACCACCTGGATCTGGCCAGTTTCGGCGTCGCGGAAGACGTAGAAGTCGTGGTCGATCAGCTCCAGCTGGTGCAGGGCATCATCGAGGCTCATCGAGGGCATGTCGTAGTACTTGCGCCGCACACCCCGGTTGGGCAGTTCGGGCTCCTTGCCGTCCACCAAGGTGCTGCCGGGGGGCGGCAGATTGGCGGCGGCGCCGGCCTCCTCGTCGCGGGCGGAGCGGTGCACCGGCCCCTGGGCCTGCTCCTGGATGCGGTCCTTGTAGCGGTGCAGCTGGCGGCTGAGCTTGCTGGCCACCAGGTCGATGCTGGCGTAGAGGTTGTCGCTGCGCTCCTGGGCGCGGATCACGGTGCCATTGGCAAACATCGTGACTTCGACCGTTTGCTGCGGCACCCGGGGGTTGCGGGCCACCGACAGGTGCACGTCGGCCTCTTTAACAAGGCCCTCAAAGTGGTGAATGGCGCGGGTCAGCTTGGTTTCGGTGTACTCCCGGATGGCGGGAGTGACGTCAAGATTGCGGCCATGGATCAGCAGTTTCATCAGATGGCAACCACCTCAGGTGCTCTGGTGCACCAACGCTAAGAACGGCTTGTGATATCTCCCAACCTCGATGCAATCCTTTTTGAAGCGACGGCTCCGGTGCCGTTTGAACGGGCCTGGGCGGTCCAGCGCCAGCTGCAGCAGCGGCTGCTGGCCCATCCCGAGGGGCCCGACAGCGTGCTCCTGCTTGAGCATGAGCCCTGCTACACCCTGGGCCGCGGCGCTTCGGAGGCCTTTCTGCGCTTCGATCCCGCCGCACCGCCCCTGCCCCTGCACCGCATTGACCGTGGCGGCGAGGTGACCCACCACGCCCCGGGCCAGCTGGTGCTCTACCCGGTGCTGAATTTGCAGCGCCACGGCGCTGACCTGCACCTGTATCTGCGCCAACTCGAGCAGGTTGTGATCGATGTGATGGCGGGTCTGGATCTGCAGGGCGAGCGGATCGATGGGCTCACCGGGGTGTGGCTGGAGGGCCGCAAGCTGGCGGCGATCGGTGTGGGGGCCAGGCGCTGGATCAGCCAGCACGGCCTGGCCCTGAATGTGGATTGCGACCTGGCTGGCTTTGCGGCAGTGGTGCCCTGTGGACTCCGTGATCGGCCCGTGGGGCGTCTGGTGGATTGGCGGCCGCAGCTCAACGCCCAGCAGCTGCGTCAGCCCCTGCTGGATGCTTTTGCCAGAAGTTTTGGCCTGGTGCTGCGGCAATCCAATCCTCAGGATGGGGTGTTCAAGCTATGACGGCTGCCCTGGCCAGGGAAATTATTTTCCGCAGCGGGGAACATCTCGTCCTGGTTGTTTCCAGTGTGGCGTTGGCCCTGCTGATCGCCCTGCCCCTGGGCCTGGCGATTCAGTCGCACCCCAGCTGGCGCCGCCTGGTGCTGGGGCTGGCCAATGCCGTGCAGACCATCCCCAGCCTGGCGATTTTTGGATTGCTGCTTACCGTGCCCCTGCTAGGTGGCATTGGCCCCACGCCAGCGGTGGTGGCGCTGACCCTCTACGCCTTACTGCCCCTGCTGCGCGGTCTGCTCACCGGGCTCCAACAGGTTCCGCCCGGGCTGAAGCAGGCCGGGCAGGCATTGGGGCTCAGTGGCGGCCAGGTGCTGCGCTACGTGGAGCTGCCGCTGGCCCTGCCCAGCCTGATGGCGGGCCTGCGGGTGGCTGCCGTGATCGCCGTGGGGGTGGCCACGATCGGCGCGGCGATTGGTGCCGGTGGGTTGGGGGTATTCATCTTCCGGGGCATCGCCACGGTGAACAACACCCTGCTGCTGGCCGGGGCCCTGCCGGCGGCTGCCATTGCCCTGGCTGCCGATGCTTGTCTGGGAGCTCTGGAGAATCACCTTGTTCAGGGGATGCGGCGGCCCCCTCAAAGGTCACGGCTATGGCTAGGGATCCGGGAGTGGATTCGGCGGCGGTGGACCCTGGCGGCGGCCCTGACCGGCGCGGCCCTGCTTGCCGTCGTCCTCGGCTGGCATCAGCTGGCCCCTCCAGGCCCTGCCGGCTCGGTGGTGATCGGGGCCAAGGGTTTTACCGAACAGCAGTTGCTCGGTGAACTGCTGGCCCAGGAGATCGAAGAACACACTTCGCTGCAGGTGCGGCGCGAATTCAGCCTCGGCAGCACCTTTCTTTGCCATGAGGCCGTGCGCCAGGGCCGGGTCGATGGCTACGTCGAATACACCGGCACGGCCTGGTCGGCGATCCTCAAGCAGCCCTCGGGCCCCGGCGCCAGCGACCGCGCCAGCCTCTGGAACCGTGCTCGCCGGCTTTACGCCGAGCGCTACGGGCTGCGGATGTTCCCCTCGCTTGGCTTCGAGAACACTTTTGCAATTTTGATCCGCCAAGCCCAGGGGCAGCAACTCGGGCTCCGGACCATCAGCCAGGCGGTGCAGCCCGCCCGCCGATGGCGGGCCGCCTTCGGCTATGAGTTTCTCAACCGGGGCGATGGCTACCCGGGGCTGGCGAGCCGCTATGGACTGCGTTTCGCCGCGCCGCCTACGGCCATGGATCTGGGCCTCACCTACCGGGCCCTGGCCGACGGCCGGGTGGATTTGATTGCAGGAGATAGCACCAGCGGCCTGATTCCCGCCCTGAAGCTGCAGGTGCTGCTGGATGACCGCAACTACTTCCCCTCTTATGACGCGGTGCCCGTGTTCAACGCGGCAAGCCTGGAGCGCCATCCGGAGCTGGTGCCGGTGCTGGAGAACCTGGCGGGCCGCCTCTCGGCCGTCACCATGCAACAGCTCAATGCTGCGGTGGATCTGGACCACCAGAGCCCCGAACTGGTGGTGCGCCGCTGGCGGCAGGAGCACTGAACAGCCCCCTTCCTGGCGCCGTTAGGCCAAGGCCGCCGGTCCCGGGTGTTAACACTGCTGGCAAGCCCTACCGCTTCCACCGCCGTGGCCCGCGTCGCCTCCCCCGCTGAAATCCATTGGAGCGGCAGTCGCCGCGATCGCCAGGCCCTGGCCCAGCGCGCCGACTGGAGCGGCCTCACCGGCCTGGAGCAGCTCTGGCCAGTGCTCGCGGCGCGCCACGGCGATGCCTTGGCCCTGGAGGCTCCCCACGCGGCCACGCCCGAGCAGCTCAGCTACCGCGAGTTGCAGCAGCGCATCGAGCAGGCCGCGGCGGCCTTTGCTGGCCTGGGAGTGGGCGCTGGTGATGTGGTGGCCCTGTTTGCTGAAAACGGTCCCCGCTGGCTGCAGGCCGACCAGGGGCTGATGCGGGCTGGGGCCGCTGATGCGGTGCGGGGCAGTGCGGCGCCGGTGGAGGAGCTGGGATACATCCTTGAAGATTCTGGCGCTTGCGGCCTGGTGGTGGAGTCGGCGTCCCTGCTGGCCAAGCTGAAACTCTCCACTGAGACAAGGGCGCGCTTGCGCTTTGTGGTCCTGTTGGCGGGGGAACGGGATGCGGGGTCGGCGCCGGGATCCTGTATCAGTTGGGGCGAACTGCTCGAGCGCGGGGCGGCGGCGTTGGCCTGCGGCACGCCGGCCCCGCCACCACCGGCTGATGGGGCCCGCCTCGCCACGATTTTGTACACCTCTGGCACCACGGGGCAGCCCAAGGGTGTGCCCCTGAGCCACTCAAACTTGCTGCACCAGCTGCGCCACCTGGGGGTGGCCGTGGCACCCAAGCCGGGTGACCGGGTGGTGAGCGTGCTGCCGATCTGGCACTCTTATGAGCGCAGTGCTGAGTATTTCCTGCTGGCCTGTGGCTGCCGCCAGACCTACACAACCCTCAAGCAGCTGCGCGCCGACCTGCAGCAGGTAAAGCCCCACTATTTGATCAGCGTGCCGCGGCTGTGGGAGGCCCTGCTCTCTGGCTTTGACGATGCCCTGGCGGCCATGCCGGCCTGGCGCCAGCGCTTACTGGGCGCGGCCCTGGCCAACAGCCGCGCTTTTGGCCGCCGCCGCCGCCAGGCCCTCGATCTCACCCTTGCGCCGGAGGCCTGGCCGGCCAGGCTCGGCGCCGCGGGGCTGGCCTTGCTGCGCTGGCCCCTGCACCGGCTGGCGGCGGCCTTGCTCTGGCCGAAGCTGCGCCAGCAGCTGGTGGGCGGCCGGCTGCGTACTGCCATCAGCGGTGGCGGCGCCCTGGCCATGCACGTGGATGGCTTCTTCGAAGCCATCGGCATCGAGCTGCTGGTGGGCTACGGCCTCACCGAAACCAGTCCCGTGCTCACCTGCCGGCGCCGTTGGGCCAACCGCCGCGGTAGCGCCGGCCAGCCCCTGGCGGGCACCAGCCTGCGGATCGTTGATCTCGAATCCGGCGAGCTGCTGGCCCTGGGGCAGCGCGGCCGGGTGCTGGCCCGAGGCCCCCAGGTGATGGCGGGCTACTGGGGCAAGCCGGATGCCAGCGCGGCTGTGCTTGACGGCGAAGGCTGGTTTGATACCGGCGATCTGGGCCACCTGCTGCCCGATGGCTCCCTGGTGCTCACCGGCCGGGCCAAGGACACGATCGTGCTCAGCAGCGGCGAAAACATCGAGCCCGGCCCCCTCGAGGAGGCCTTGGTGGCCAGCCCCTTGATCGAGCAGGTGCTGGTGGTGGGCCAGGACCGCAAGCAGCTCGGCGCTCTGGTGGTGGCCAAGGAGGCGGCGGAGTGGAGCGAACTAGCCCAGTTGCGCGCCCTAACGCGGGAGTGCAACCGGCTACTGGCCGCCCGCCCCGGCTCACGCCCCGACGAACGCCTTAGCGGTGTGGCCTTGGTGGAGCCATTCACGCTCGATAACGGTCTGCTCACCCAGACCCTCAAGCAGCGCCGCGACCGGATTACGGCCCGCGATGCTGCGGCGATTGAGGCGATCTACGCACCCCGCTGACCCTTGTGGGTGCGGTGCGGCGAACCGGCGGTTGACCCCGGTGCGCCCTGCTGACAGCCTGGGCGCTGTTTTACTCCCCCCATGGCTGACGGCTCCCTCACGATCAAACGCACCATCACCGTGCGTGCCGTGGTTACCCCCCGTTGGAAGGAGGACGCCGAGCGAGAGCTAAGCAATGCCATCGCCAATGTCGACGCCCAGTTGTCCCAGCTAGAGCAGGAGGGTCAGCAACTGGTAGATGAGATCCGCCGCCAGAGCGCCAACCCCCTCGACCCCCGGGTGCAGGAGCAGGTGGCTTCAGTGCAGCAGCAGGTGGCGGCAAAGCGCGCCGAGCTGGAGGAGCAGAAGCGCCAGATGCTGGAGCAGCAACGCCAGGTGCGCGAACTGGAAATGGAGCAGATTGTTGAGCAAGGCCAGATCGAGAGCGTCTGCGATGTGCAGGTGGGCGACAACCTGGTTGAGAAGTTGCAGGCGGCTGTGCTGGTGCGCGATGGCGTGATCGAGGCCATCGAGGCCGGCTGATCCCCCTGGCGGGAGCCGCGTAAAATCAGCCCATTACACGGCAGACCTCCGTTGGCCACCCACGAAATCTTCATGCCGGCCCTCTCCTCCACCATGACGGAGGGCAAGATCGTGGAGTGGCTGAAGCATCCAGGCGACAAGGTTGAGCGCGGCGAGTCCGTGCTGGTCGTCGAGTCGGATAAGGCCGACATGGACGTGGAGTCTTTCAACGAGGGCTACCTGGCGGCTGTGTTGATGCCTGCCGGCGGCACGGCGCCGGTGGGCGAAACAATTGGCCTGATCGTCGAAACCGAGGCTGAGATTGCCGAGGTGGCAGCCAAGGCCCCAGCGGCATCTGCCCCAGCTGCTGCCCCAGCCCCAGCGCCTGCGGCCGCCACCCCAACTCCCGCTCCCTCCGCACCCGTAACCCCACCTCCTGCTCCGGCTATTGCTGTGGCGGCTCCGGTGGTGGCTCCGGCCTCCACGGCCAGCGGCCGAGTGGTGGCCTCGCCGCGGGCCAAGAAGCTTGCCTCCCAATTGGGTGTCGATTTGGGTGTCCTGCGCGGCAGCGGTCCCCACGGCCGCATCCAGGCGGAAGACGTGATGGCTGCCACCGGTCAGCCGATCACGGTGCCGCGGGTTGCCGAGGGCTCAGGCCCCGCCTCCGCACCTGCCGCTTCCAATGGTGCAGCTGCGCCTCTCCCAGCTCCCGCCGGCGATGCCTTCGGCCGGCCCGGCGAGAGCGTGGGCTTCAACACGCTGCAAAACGCTGTCAACCGCAACATGGTCGCCAGCCTGGCGGTGCCCTGTTTCCGGGTGGGATACACAATCACCACCACCAAGCTCGACGCTTTTTACAAGCAGGTGAAGCCCAAGGGCGTCACGATGACTGCCCTGCTGGCCAAGGCCGTGGGCGTGGTGCTGGCGCGCCATCCCCAGGTAAATGCCGCCACCAGCGTCGATGGCACTGCCATGGCTTTCCCGGCCTCAGTGAATGTGGCCGTGGCCGTAGCCATGGAAGACGGAGGCCTGATCACTCCGGTGCTGGCCAACGCCGACAAGACCGATATCTATGCCATGGCCCGCAACTGGGCCGACCTGGTGGCGCGGGCCCGCAGCAAGCAGCTCCAGCCTGAGGAATACAGCACCGGCACTTTCACCCTCTCTAACCTCGGCATGTTTGGTGTGGATCGCTTCGACGCAATCCTGCCCCCAGGCACCGGCGCCATCCTGGCGGTGGCCGCCTCCCGGCCCGCAGTGGTGGCAGGTAAAGACGGCTCGATTCGGGTGGCCAACCAAATGCAGGTGAATCTCACCTGCGACCACCGCACGATTTATGGCGCCCAGGCGGCTGCCTTCCTCAAGGACCTGGCTCAGCTGATCGAGACCAACCCAGAAAGCTTGGCCTTCTGAAGCCCCTATCGCGATGAAACAGCCTGCGGCCCAACCCTTGCTCCGCAGGCTGTTGGGCAAACCTCTGCCTCGCGCGGAAGCCTCTGCTCAGCGCCTGCCCAGTGTGCAGGCTCTGCCGATTCTTTCCTCAGATGCTCTCTCCTCGGTGGCCTATGCAACCGAGGCTGCGCTTGGGGTTCTGGTGTTGGCCGGCAGCCAGACCTTGGGCCTGTCGCTGCCGATCACCGCAGCGATCGTTGTTTTGATCGCCATCGTGGTGTTCTCATATCGCCAGACGATCGAGGCCTATCCCCAGGGCGGTGGCTCCTATGTGGTGGCCCGCGAAAACCTGGGCACCGGGCCTTCGCTGGTGGCGGCGGCAGCTCTTTTGGTGGATTACACCCTCACCGCGGCAGTGAGTCTGATGGCAGGTACTCAAGCCCTCTCCTCGCTTTTGCCAGCCCTGCTCCCCTACGAGGTGCCCTTGGCGCTGCTGCTGCTCCTGGCTGTCGGATGGGCCAATCTGCGGGGCCTGCGCGAAGCCGGCCAGGCGTTCACCGTTCCCACCTACGCCTTTGTGGTGATGGTGGCGCTGCTGGCGGTGTTCGGCCTCCACAACCTGGTGTTTGCCCATGGCTTTACGCCCGATGCGCCACCGGTGATCCGGGCGGTGGAGCCCCTGGGACTGTTTTTGCTACTTCGTGCCTTCAGCTCTGGCTGCTCTGCGATGACTGGAATTGAAGCCATCGCCAATGGAGTTTCGGTGTTTCGTGAACCGGCGGCTCGCCGGGCCCAGGCCACCTTGTTGGTAATGGGGGTAATGCTGGCCGCCATGTTCCTGGTCGTCAGCGGACTTGCTTTCCTCTACGGAGTGGCTCCTGATCCGGAGCGCACGGTGCTGGCCCAAATCGGCATGAGGGTGTTTGGCGCCGGCAGTCCAATGTTCTGGGCATTGCAGATCACCACTCTGCTGATCCTTGCCCTGGCGGCCAACACCGCCTTTGCGGGGTTCCCCCGATTGGCGGCGATGCTGGCCCATGACCGCTTCCTGCCCCGTCAGATGGGCTGGATTGGCGACAGGCTTGTATTTCAGAACGGTATCGCCGTGTTGCTGGTGACCACCGCTCTGATCATCCTCGTGTGCCGGGGTGACACCAGCGTGGCTGTGAACCTCTACGCCTTGGGCGTGTTCCTGGCCTTCACCCTTTCCCAGGCGGGGATGGTGGTGCGCTGGTTGCGGCTACGGGGCGCTGGCTGGCTGGGTCGATTGACGATGAATGCCTTGGGAGCACTCACGACCTTGGTGGTGCTGCTGGTGATCGTGGTAGGAAAATTTGCCGAGGGGGCCTGGATAGTGGTGATTGCTATCCCGCTTCTGGTGTGGCTGCTGGCACGCATTCGGGGCCGCTATCACAGGGTTTATGCGGCTATTTCCCTGCCAGCCGAGGCACAGGGCACAGTGCGCTTGCCTGATCGACGCGACCCCGTGGGCAACTGCAGCATCGTCTGGATTCCTTCCCTGTCACGTCCATCCCTAGATGCCCTGCGCTACGCCGCCAAGGTGTCGGATCAGGTGATTGGGGTGTGGGTTCGCTCCGAGGAGGACGACCCTGCAATGATCCGCCGCGACTGGCAGCGGCTAGTAGGCGAGTCGCCCGGAATCCAATTGCATATCTTGGCAAGCCCCTTCTCCTCGCTGGTTGATCCTTTTGTGGCATTCGTGGCGTCTGAGGAGCAGCTTCACCCAGACGTCACCCACACAATTGTGATGCCGATGGCGATACCTCGTTACAGCTTTGATTCGCTACTTCTCAATCAACGCGGCATCAATATGCACAGAGCCCTTGATGCCAGCGGCAATCGCGTTTTTACCCTCGTGCGCTATTACCTTCCGGCATGAGCGATTCCGCCGATCTACGGCTCTCCAGTTACGACTTTAATCTGCCAGAGGAGCGCATCGCTCAGCGTCCCGTGGAGCCGCGCCATGCGGCGAGGCTGCTGGTGGTGGAGCCAGGCGGGGCTAGTCCTGCGCCCCAGGCTCGTCATTTGAACGTCTGGGACCTGCAGCAGGAGCTGCGGCCCGTCGACCTACTGGTGGTGAACAACACAAGGGTGCTTCGGGCTCGGCTGGAGGCGCGCCGGCCCAGTGGCGGCTCCGTGGAACTGCTGGTGCTGGAGCCTTGGCATGGCGGGCAGGGCCAGTGGCTCTGCCTGGCTAAACCCGCCAAGAAGCTCAAGCCTGGTGATTGGATCGAGGTGGTGGCCGAAGGCCAGACGCCGCTGCCGTTGCAGGTGCTTGGCAGTGACCCCGATACGGGCGGGCGGATTGTGCAGTTTCCGCTGGAGTGCGCCGATGCGGCGGCATTGGAGCCGCTGCTGGTGCAGTACGGCGCCATCCCCCTGCCGCCCTATATCCACGAGCACGACGAAAGCGACAACGAGCGCTATCAGACCCGCTACGCCGCCAAGCCTGGGGCTGTTGCTGCGCCAACAGCGGGGCTACATCTCAGCGACGAACTGCTGGCGGCGA
>NZ_JAGQCO010000019.1:0-47537 GCF_024346235.1 Cyanobium sp. BA5m-21 | reverse complement strand
CTGAGGACCCCGAATTTGAAACCTTCTACACCAAGAACATCTTGCTGAATGAAGGTCTGCGTGCCTGGATGGCACCGGCTGACCAGCCGCATGAAAACTTCGTCTTCCCTGAAGAGGTTCTGCCCCGTGGAAACGCCCTTTAATTCCAATCTGGTGGTCGGGGGCAAAGACCTCGACTCCACCGGCTATGCCTGGTGGGCGGGCAATGCCCGCCTGATCAACCTCTCCGGTCGCCTACTCGGCGCCCACGTCGCCCACGCTGGCCTGATGGTCTTCTGGGCTGGGGCCATGATGCTTTTCGAGGTGAGTCACTTCACCTTCGATAAGCCCATGTACGAGCAGGGGCTAATCCTGTTCCCCCACGTAGCCACCCTGGGTTACGGCGTTGGTCCTGGCGGTGAGGTCACCGATCTCTATCCGTTCTTTGTCGTTGGTGTGTTGCACCTGATCAGCTCGGCCGTGCTCGGCCTTGGTGGTCTGTATCACGCCCTGCGTGGTCCAGAAGTGCTGGAGAACTACTCCACCTTCTTCTCCCAGGATTGGCGCGACAAGAATCAGATGACCAACATCATTGGTTATCACCTGATTCTTCTCGGCGTCGGCGCCCTGCTGCTGGTCTTCAAGGCCATGTTCTTTGGCGGTGTTTATGACACCTGGGCACCGGGCGGTGGCGATGTGCGCATCATCACCAACCCAACCCTCAGCCCCGGTGTGATCTTCGGTTATCTCACCCGCGCACCCTTTGGTGGCGAGGGCTGGATCATCGGGGTCAACTCGATGGAAGACATCATCGGCGGTCACATCTGGATCGGCCTGATCTGCATCTTCGGAGGCATCTGGCACGCAATCACCAAGCCGTTCGGCTGGGTGCGTCGCGCCTTCATCTGGAATGGTGAGGCCTACTTGAGCTATAGCCTCGGCGCCCTGAGCTTTATGAGCTTCATCGCCTCGGCTTATATCTGGTTCAACAACACCGCCTATCCCTCGGAGTTTTACGGCCCCACAAACGCCGAATCCTCCCAGGCCCAGAGCTTCACCTTCCTGGTGCGTGACCAGCGCCTCGGCGCCAACATCGGTTCGGCCATGGGCCCCACCGGTCTGGGTAAGTACCTGATGCGCTCACCCACAGGCGAGATCATCTTCGGTGGTGAAACCATGCGCTTCTGGGACTTCCGCGGTCCCTGGCTGGAGCCCCTGCGCGGCCCCAACGGCCTGAGCCTGGACAAACTCCAGAACGACATTCAGCCCTGGCAAGTGCGCCGCGCGGCTGAATACATGACCCACGCTCCGAACGCCTCCCTGAACTCCGTTGGCGGCATCATCACCGAGCCCAACTCGGTGAACTTCGTGAACATCCGCCAATGGCTGGCGTCCACGCAGTTTGTCCTCGCCTTCTTCTTCCTGGTCGGCCACCTGTGGCATGCAGGTCGCGCTCGCGCTGCTGCTGCTGGTTTCGAGAAGGGCATTGATCGCAAGGCAGAGCCCACCTTGGCTATGCCGGATCTGGATTGATCACAAAGTGATCGTTGCTGGCCCCCGCTTTCGAGCGGGGGCTTTTTTGTTGCCGCCCCGCCCCTATCTGCCTAGCTTTCGGAGAAATAAGACCTTTGTTAATGGCCCGCCATTCAGTTCAAAACCTGAGCTCAAGATCACGGCTATTGGAGGCTGTTCTGGTGGCAACTGGTCTGAATATGGTTCCTTTACTGGCCCAGCCAGCCCAGGCCCAAGGAGCTATCACCTCTCCTGCTGCAGGTGTGATCTGCGACCAAGCTGGACCCACCTGCTACGACAAGCAAGGACCTTCCATCGGCCTGACCCAGACCTACTTCGGCAGCATCGCTGCCAACCGTCTTAGCTCCGAGCTGGGCAACCGTCCCCAAGCCAATGACTTCCGACTGAGCAACGGAGCTGTTTGCGACTCGCGAGCGGCCACCTGCTGGAGTGATGGCTGGCAGAGGGCCCAAATGGCTCCCAACCTCACCCAGCAACTATTCGGCTCACTCCCAACAACAGCAAATCAATCCGGCGGCGGTCTCCAGGGTTTGCAAACCCCCCGTGCCGGAATCGTCTGCGACCCCGGCAGCAGTCCTGTCTGCTACGACCAGTCCGGCCTATCCCTTGGACTAACGCGGGAGTACTTCGGATCCTTTGCCGAGCAAACCGCCCTGCGCAACCTCGCCGGCCAAGCACCGCCACGTCAATTTCGGCTCAGCAACGGCAGCGCCTGTGATCTCAACGCTCGCACCTGCTGGAGCGATGGCTGGAACCGTCAGCAGGTGAATGTTGCTCTCTCCAACCAACTATTCGGAAGTGCGAATGGGACTGGCGCTGGCGGTGCCAGCACCCAGACCCGAGCGGCCCAATGCCGCATGACCCGCTGGTTTAAATCCCTGTACAACGGCAACTGTGAACTGCGGGAAAACCGCACTGGCAAGGGACGACTCCTAGAGGTGAGTCTTCAAGACGGCAACATTTACAGCGTTAGCAAGCCCAGGGGCGGCGGCTACCAGCTCAGCGATGTCAAGGGCAACTCCTGGCCAGTCAATGTCAATGACCAGGGCCGCAGTGTCATCTTCACCTGGTCTGATCGGGTACTCACCGTGACACCCACTGCTGCCCCCACTAACGGCAATAGCTTCGGCCAGCTGCTCAACAACTTGATGGGGCCTTGAGCCATCGCCTCAGCAACGGCAGGCTCAGGCCGATCACGTTGCTGAAGCAACCTTCAATCCGCTCCACCAGCAGCCCTCCACGCCCCTCCAAGGCAAAGCCACCGGCACATTGGAGGGGTTCGCCACTGGCTACATAGGCGTCGATCTCCGCCGAGCTGAGTAGAGCGAACTGCACGCGGGTCACTACCGCGGCCAAAAGGGGCCCGCCATCAGCTGCTTCTTGATTGCAAGGCAGGAGGCAATGGCCGGTGATCAACTCACCCCAACCGCCTGCCATCTGCAACCAGCGCTGCCGAGCTTCGCCAGCGTCAGCGGGCTTGCCATACACCTCACCGTTGAAAACCAGCAGCGAATCGCAGCCAAGCACCCTGGAGCCCTGGGGCAGTTGTTGTGCCACGGCTTCGGCTTTGGCCCGGGCCAGCCGCTGCACGAGCTGGGCGGGATCGGGATCGCTGATCGACTCCTCATCAACGCCACTCACCTGCACCTGATGAGCGATGCCGGCCTGCTCCAGCAGGCGCCGGCGAGCTGGGGAGGCGGAGGCGAGCACGAGCATGGGGTCAGGGAGAATCCTTCTATGCAACACCGGGAAGCCGCCGCGATCGACCCCCTGCTTCAAAACAAACGCTCCCTGTCCAGGGCCAGCCAGGCAATGCGCTGCCTGCCATTTAGGCGGGCGTTTTACGTGGAGGTGAGCGATCGGGCTCTCAGCGGCGGCGAGCTCTGCCGCCGGAACGACCTCCAGAGCCTTTGCCAGGGAGCACCGACGGCCGATCGGGTTGAAGCCCACTGGATCTGGCTGATCCAGCTCGGGGTGCTGCGGCGGGAAGTTGATGGCCAGGGCCTCACCGAGCGGGTGCGGCTCACGCCCATGGGACGCGAAGTTTTGGCCCAATGGCCTGGCGAGATTCCCGGCGCCAGTGGACTTGATCGCCTGCTGCACGGGTTGCGCCGCCACCGGCCGCGTCTATGAGCGCAAAAGCTGCTCAGCCGGCCCCAGCCGCACCCACCCCCCTGATGGTGCTTGGCACCAGTAGCGGGGCTGGCAAGTCGCTGATGACCGCTGCCCTCTGCCGGGTGCTGCGCCGTCGCGGCGAAACGCCCCTGCCCTTCAAGGGGCAGAACATGAGCAACAACGCCTGGGTTGATCAGGACGGCGGCGAAATGGCCTACTCCCAGGCGCTGCAGGCCTGGGCCGCCGGACTGGAGCCCCACCACAGCATGAATCCGGTGCTGCTCAAGCCCCAGGGCGACTCCACCAGCGAGCTGATCCATCTGGGCCAGTCGGTGGGGCTGGCCCGCGCTGAGCACTACTACCGCGACTGGTTCCGGCCAGGCTGGGCGGCCATTCGCGCCGGCCTGAGCGAGCTGCAGGCGGCCCATCCGGGGGGGCGCCTAGTGCTGGAGGGAGCTGGCAGCCCGGTGGAGGTAAACCTGCAATCCCGCGACCTCACAAATTTGCGCTTAGCCCAATTTCTGCGGGCCCGCTGCATCCTTGTGGCCGACATCGAGCGCGGTGGCGTTTTTGCCCAATTGGTGGGTACCTTGGCGCTGCTGCGGCCGGTGGAGCGGCCCCTAATCCGCGGCCTGCTGATCAACCGCTTCCGCGGCCGGCGTGAGCTGTTTGACGAGGGGCGCCGCTGGTTGGAGGCCCACACCGGCATCCCCGTGCTGGGGGTGATGCCCTGGCTAGACGAGCTATTTCCGCCAGAAGACTCCCTCGATCTGCTGGAGCGCCGCGGCCGCAAAAGCAGCGCCGAGCTGGAGATCGCCGTGCTGCGCCTGCCATCACTGAGCAATTTCTCAGACCTCGATCCCCTCGAGGCCGAACCAAGCGTGCAGCTGCGCTGGCTCACGCCGGGGGAACCATTGGGGCGCCCCGATGCGGTAATAGTGCCGGGCAGCAAGCAGACCCTGAGGGATCTGGCGGCCCTGCAGCGAGCTGGGCTGGGGCAGGAGCTGCGCAGCTACGTCGCCGGCGGGGGGCAGGTGTTTGGTATTTGCGGCGGCCTACAGCTTCTGGGCCGGGAGCTACTGGATCCGCAGGGCCTTGAGGGCGGTGATTGCACCGCCGGGCAAGTGGTGGCCGGCCTGGATCTGCTGCCGCTACGCACCCGCTTCGGCGGCCGCAAGGCCCTGCGCCAGCGCCAAAGCACGGCCCGCTGGCCCGGCGAGGGCTTGAGCCTGGAGGGATTCGAACTGCATCGCGGCCTCAGCAGCCCCATCGAAACTGCCGGCCCCCTGCAGCCCCTCGCCACCGATCCCGACCTGGGCCATTGGTACAGCTTTGGCGAAGCGGGTGGTCTGGTGGCTGGCACCTACCTGCATGGGGTATTCGAAAGCGGGCCCTGGCGGCGCCGTTGGCTCAACCAACTTCGCCAGCGTCGCGGCCTGGCTGCCCTGCCGGAGAACCCGCCCCACCACAGCCGGCAGCGAGACGCCCTCCTAGAGCGACTCGCTGATGCCTTTGAGGCCCACGTAGACCTCGCCCCCCTGCTGAGCCCCTAAATGGCCGACTCCTCCACCAGCATCCACTGGCCCAACGGCCACACCAGCAGCTGCAAAGCCGGGTGTGACTGGCTGGTGGCAGCCCAGGCCGCAGGCTTTCTGATCCCCACGGGCTGCCTGGGCGGCAGTTGCGGCGCCTGCGAGATCGAAGTCAACGGCCAGGTGGTGCGGGCCTGCATTGCCACGGTGCCCGCCAGCCGCTCCGGCTCTCTGACGGTGGAGCTAGCCAGCGACCCCTACTGGTGACTGGCTGGGCTCAGGACTGACTGGGCTTAGGACTGCCTGGGCTCAGGACTGAATCAGGCCTCCACCGAGCAGCACCTCACCGGCGTAGAACACCGCCGCCTGACCAGGCGTGATCGAAAACTGCTCCTCGGCAAACTCCAACCGCACCCGGTGGGGCCGCAGGGCTGCGCTATCGGCGTCGGTGGCGGGCAAGGGAATCAGTCGGGCCGGCTCGGGTGCACTGCGGTAACGCACCTGCACCTCCAGCTCCATGGGCGCCGTAGGTGGCTCGATCGACACCCAATTCACCGCCCCCACCAACGCTTCGCCCCGGGCCGCCCCAGCGCGGGGAGCCACCACCACCTGGTTCATCGCCCCATCGAGTCGCACCACATGCAGTGGCTCGCTCCAGGCCACCCCCAGGCCCTTGCGCTGGCCGATCGTGAAATGCTCAATGCCGTCGTGCTCGCCCACCACCGTGCCATCGGTAAGCACGATCTGACCCTGGCGCGGCGGCAGGTAGGCATCGAGAAAGGCCTTCATCGAGCCGTGGTGATCGGCCAGGCATAGATCCTGACTCTCGGGCTTCTGGGCCGTACGCAGGCCATGGCGCTCCGCCTCCAGCCGCGTGTCTGCCTTGGTGAGCTCGCCGAGGGGAAACACCAACCGGCCCAGGGCCTCCTGGGGTAGGTCGTAGAGGAAGTAGCTCTGATCCTTCTGGCCATCTAAGCCGCGCAACAACTGGTGACGGCCGTTGTCGCTGCTGGCGCCATGGCGCACCCGGGCGTAATGGCCCGTGGCGAGCCGGCCGATGCTCCGCTCGCTTTCAGCCCACTGGAGCATCGGCCCAAATTTCACCTCCCGATTGCAGCGAGAGCAAGGCAGCGGCGTAACGCCGGCCTGATAACCCTGCACCAGAAAATCAACGATCTGGGCCTGGAAGTGCTCGCGAAAATCCACCACGTGGTGGGGCACCCCTAGTTGCTCGCAGATGCCGGCGGCATCCACCAGGCCCTCGGCGCAGCAGGCACCCTTGCCACTCATCAGCCACAAGGTGAGGCCCTCCACCTGCCAGCCCGCCTCCACCAGCAGGGCTGCCGTCAAGGAGCTGTCAACGCCGCCTGAGAGGCCCACCGCAACGCGATGCTCCCCGGGCCAGGCCCGCAGCCGCTCTAAAGCGGCCTGGCCAGCGGGCGTAGAGGCAGGCGGAACAAAAGCGGAAGAAGCCACTGGAGCAGGCAAAGCGCAGACAGCTGACGGGAGTACTCCCATCATGAAACCCAGATGACTTAAAGGGGTTGGGAGAGCCGTCCGCAGTAGCCCCTTGGCCGGAACGCAATAGCAGCCACCTGCTGGTCAACAGCGCCCAGATGGCAGCGCTGGAGGAGCAACTCTTCGCCAGCGGCCTGCCGGTGGAAGCCCTGATGGAGAAGGCCGCCCTGGCGGTGAGTCGGCTGCTGCTGGAGCAGCACGGCGAGCGGCTGGGGCGCCATGGGGCTCTGGTGCTGGTGGGGCCAGGCCACAACGGCGGGGATGGGCTGGTGATCGCCCGGTGACTGCACCTGGCTGGCATCTCAACGGCCATCTGGAGCCCGTTTGGGCGCCACAAGCCGCTCAGCGCCGCCCACCTACGCCACGCCCTTTGGCTTGGCATTCCCCGGCTGGAGTCAAGCCCCGATCCCAGCGGTGCCGCCCTCTGGATCGATGCCCTGCTGGGCATCGGCCAGCGGCGAGCACCTGGAGAAGCGATCGAAGCCCTGCTGCACCAGCGCCAGCGCCAGCGGCCACATGGGCTAGTGGCGATTGATGTACCCACGGGCCTCTGCGCCGACAGCGGCCAGGCCACCGGCTCATACACGGCCCAGGCCATCAGCACCTATGCAATCGGCCTCATCAAGACCGGCCTGGTTCAAGACGCGGCCCTAGAGGCTGTGGGGTCGCTGCACTGGGTCGACCTGGGCCTGCCGCCATCGCTGCTGCAGGAGCTTCCCCTCAAAGTGCCCCTGGCTCTGGCGGAGCGGGATCTGGCGGCAAGACCTAAACCCAAATTCAACCCGGCGGCATCGAAATATCAGCGCGGCCGACTGCTGGTGGTAGCGGGCAGCGATACCTATCGGGGTGCCGCCAGCCTGGCCCTGGCCGGCGCCAGCAGCAGCGGCTGCGGCAGTATTCGTGCCGCCCTGCCCGAGGCCCTGGCCGGCACCATCTGGCAGCAACACCCACAGGTAGTGGTGAGCCTCGATCCCCCGGCCGAACTCGATCCCCAGCGGCTGGATGCCCTGCTGGTCGGGCCCGGCCTGGGCGAGGCCAACTGCTGGCCCAATCCGCCGAGTTGGAGTGAGCTGCTGAGCTGGCGAGGGCTGCTGGTGCTTGATGCAGAAGGCCTCAACCGCCTGGCGGGGCCAGTGAGTCAAGGGCTCGGTCTGCAGGCAAGCCGCTGGCTCCAGCAGCGACAGGGGCCTACCTGGATTACCCCCCACCCCGACGAATTCGCCCGCCTCTTTCCCGAGCTCGCCGGCAGCACCGCCCTGGAGGCGGCCGCCCAGGCGGCCATGAGCAGTGGGGCCTGCGTATTGCTCAAAGGGGCCCGCAGCATCGTGGCGGCCCCGGATGGTCGCCGCTGGCAATTGCTCGAAGCCAGCCCCGGTAGTGCCAGAACAGGACTCGGAGACGTGCTGGCCGGCTACGCCGCCGGCCTGGGAGCGAAGGCCCTGGCCGCCAGCGGCAACGCCGACGCCGCTTGGCTCGCCGCGGCAGCACTGGCCCACGCCCAGACTGGGCGACGGGGGGAAACTCCGAGAGCGGTTTCACACCAATGCAGGTGGCAGAAAACCTGGCTCAGCTGTGTTTATCACAACACGGAAATCAGTAAATGTCAGGCCAGGACAGGGCTGCTTCTGTGTTGTTTTGCAAGTGAAAGCTAAAGGGTTGCTGAAAACACTCTCATATAGCCGAATTTGCCTCGATAGTCGACTCCTTCGATAGGCGTACCAATGACCTCATCCCCGACGAGGGTCAGCGAAAGCAGCCGCCGTAGAAGTAGCGACCCGATTACTTGGTACCTGGCCACGATCGGGCGGGAGCCCCTGTTGACGCCAGCTGAAGAGATCGAACTCGGCAATCAGGTGCAAACAATGATGCGCCTCACGGAGGAGGGAGATCGGGAGCTCAGCGACTTGGAAAAGAAATTGATGCGCATCGGCAAGCGCTCTAAGCAGCGCATGATGAAGGCCAATTTGCGCTTAGTCGTAAGTGTTGCCAAAAAATATCAAGGCAAGGGTCTGGAGCTGCTCGACTTGATCCAGGAAGGTTCACTGGGACTGGAGCGGGCTGTTGAGAAATTTGATCCCACCCGTGGTTATAAGTTTTCGACCTATGCCTTCTGGTGGATTCGCCAGAGCATGACCCGAGCGATCGCTTGCCAGTCGCGCACGATTCGACTGCCGGTGCATCTCAGCGAGCGCCTCACCGCCATTCGCAAGGTGAGCCTCGACCTTGCCCACAAGCTCGGCGCCATGCCCAGCCGCCAGGAGATCGCCGAGGCCATGGCCATGCCGATCGAAGAGCTTGATGGCCTGTTGCGCCAGTCCCTCACCACCTCGAGCCTGGATGCGCCAGTAAACGGTGATGAAGGCCGCAGCTTCCTGGGCGATCTGATCGCCGATTCCTCCGAGGAGGAGCCCCTCGACCGGGTGGAGCGCGGCATCCATCAAGAGCAGCTAGGGCGCTGGCTGAGCCATTTGAGCGACCAGGAGCGCCAGGTGCTGCAACTGCGCTTCGGGCTGGAAGGAGAGGAGCGTCAAACCCTGGCGGAGATCGGCCGGCGGCTCGATGTGTCCCGGGAGAGAGTGCGCCAGGTAGAACTCAAAGCTCTACGCAAGCTGCGCAATCTCACCCGCCGCACCCCCACGACGCTTTAGGGCACGGGGCTTTAGGGCACGGGTATCAGTCTTCCGCCCAGATGTAGCGAGTGAGCTCTTCCGGCTTGGGTTCGGGAGCCGCAAGGGCGAATTCGACGCAATCTGCCACTTCGGCATCGATCTCCTTCTCGATCGACTTGAGCTCCTCGGCCGTAGTCAAGCCCTGCTCGATCAAGCGGCTGGCAAGGGATTTGATCGGATCTCGCTTGGCCCAAAACTCCTTTTCAGCCTCTTCGCGCAGCTCGTCGGGGTCAGCCAGGGAATGGCCGCGGAAGCGATAGGTGAGGCACTCCAGCAGGGTGGGGCCCTCTCCGGCCCGGGCCCTCTCAACGGCGCGCTGGGCGGCGGCACGCACTGCCAGCACGTCCATGCCATCCACCTCCTCACCAGCCATGCCAAAGGCAGCGGCCTTACGCCAGATCTCCGGATCGCTGGTGGCACGGTTGTGGTCCATACCAATGGCCCACTTGTTGTTCTCCACCACAAACAGGATCGGCAGCTTCCACAGCGCCGCCATGTTCAAACACTCGTAAAACTGGCCAATATTGCAGGTGCCGTCGCCGAAGAAGGCTGCGGTGACGGAGTCGCTGGAGGCATCTCCGAGGGCGTCGCGCTTATAGCGGCTGGTAAAAGCTGCGCCGAGCGCCACCGGAATACCCTCTCCGATGAAGGCGTAGCCACCGAGCAGGTGATGCTCCTTGGAAAAAAGGTGCATGGAGCCGCCACGGCCCTTGCTGCAGCCGGTTTCCTTGCCGAATAGCTCGCTCATCACCTCGCGGGCCGGCACGCCGCAGCTCAGGGCATGAACGTGGTCGCGGTAGGTGCTGCAAAACCAGTCGTGCTGCAGCTTCATCGCCTTGATCACGCCCGTGCTCACGGCTTCCTGGCCGTTGTAGAGGTGCACAAAGCCAAACATTTTGCCGCGGTAATACATCTCCGCGCACTTGTCCTCAAAACGCCGGCCAAGGGTCATGTCGCGATAGAGCATCAAGCCCTCGTCGCGATTCACCGTGGCAGGCACGGATGGGTAAAGGTTCTCGAGGCGCTCAGCGTGAGCCCCCACCAAACTGGTGACGTCGGCTGAACAGGTCGGTGCTCCGGAGGCTGATCCAGGTGCCGCCGCAATGTCGTGGCCCATGTCCGCCTGCGTCATTAACCAACTGTACGAGGTCTGTTCCCGCAGCAGCTGACAATTTGTGCCACAACCGCTGACCCTGCCTACAGTCAGCCACCAGTGGAAGGCAAGGATTGGAACTGCCGATCGATCATTTCCGGTTGCTCGGAGTCAACCCGACCACGGACTTGCAGTCCCTATTGCGCACCCTGCAGCAACGCATCGACCGGGCGCCAGATCAGGGATTTACCCAGGAAACCCTGCTAGCCCGTGAGGAACTACTGCGCGCCAGCGCCGACCTACTCAGCGACAGCAGCCGGCGCCAGGCCTACGAATCCGACCTGACGGCGCTGGCCGGCAGCGGGCCAACGCTGATGCCCGCCCTTGATGTGCCCACCAGCAAGGAGGTGGGCGGCCTGCTGCTGTTGCTCGAAGCGGGTCAGGCCTTCGAAAGCTTCGAGCTCGCCTGCCGGGCCCTACAGCCACCTCAGACGCCAGCGCTGGGAAGCACTCGCGAGGCCGACCTGGCCCTGTTAGCTGGCCTCGCCTGCCTGGCGGCCGCCATCGACCTGCACCAGCAGCGGCGCTACGAGGCCGCCGCCCAGACCCTGCAGCAGGGCCAGCACCTGCTGCAGCGGATGGGCCAATTACCAGCCATTCGCCAGCAACTCAGCGACGAGCTCGATGGTTTGCGGCCCTACCGAGTGCTGGACCTACTCAGCCGCAACCTCACGGCCCAAACGGAAAGAGCCGAGGGTCTGACCCTGCTTGAAGAGCTGGTGGCCCGCCGGGGCGGACTGGAGGGTTTCGGTGACCCGAGCATGGGCCCGGAGGAATTTCAAGCCTTTTTTAAGCAGATCCGTGCCTTCCTGACAGTGCAGGAGCAAGTGGATTTGTTCGGTCGCTGGGCAGAAGCCTCTGCGGCTGCAGATTTTTTGGCGAGCACCGCCCTCACCGCCTCCGGCTTTGCCCAACGCAAGCCCGAGCGCATCGCCGCGGCCCGCGAGCGGCTGGAGGCCAGCGGTCAAGACGGACTACAACCGCTGCTGGCCTGCCTGCATCTGCTGCTTGGGCAGGTGGACAAAGCCCGCAGCGCCTTCGATCAGGGAGCAACCCCCGAACTGAAGCGCTGGGCGGAGCAGCAAAGCAGCGATTCCCTTGCCCAACTTTGCGCCTACTGCCGCGACTGGCTGGCGCGTGATGTGTTGCCCGGCTACCGCGATCTGGAGGCTGATCCGGATCTGGAGGCCTACTTCGCCGACCGCGACGTACAGGCCTATGTCGAGCAGCACGACAGCCCTTCAGAGCGATTGCCAGCGACCGCCGAAAACGCCTTTGCCTGGGACACGGGCTCAGCCCCGGTTAGCGCAGCCCCAGCCAGCCCCAGCGGCGGCTTCCTGGAACAGGAAGACGAAGACGAGCAGTGGGACTGGGACGGGACGGCCTGGCTAGAGAACCTGCGGGAAGCCTGGGATAGCCATGGTCCTGCCTCCTGGATGGAGCGCATGCCCCACTGGCAGTTTCAGTGGCAGTGGCAGCGGCAGCGGCAGTGGCCGTCGCGCCGCACAACTACCGGAGTAGCCGTGGCAGCCGGGGTGGCACTGCTTGCCATCGCCTCGTTTGTGAGGCTGCGCTCTCCCGCCCCAGGCCCGGGCCGCACTCCCATCGCGGTGCAACCGGTCGCCCCACCAGCTGTTCCCATCAAGCCCTCCCCTCCCGTTAAGGCCACCCCTCCCGCCGAGCCCAGCCTGCCCCTGCGGGAGGAAGCGCCGAGTGAAGCCCAGGTGCAGGCCCTGCTCGAAGCATGGCTCGACGCCAAGGCCGCAATCCTGGCAGGCAAAGACAGTCGCATTCCCCTGGAGGTACTGGCCCGGCCAAGCCAGCTGGATCGACTCGGATCGGAGCGCGATGCCGACCAGGCCCGCGGCGAAACCCAGACCATCAGCACCGACATCACCAATCTGGTGATCAACGAGCGAGACGCCAACCGCATCGCCGCCACGGTGGGGCTGAGCTACACCGATCAGCGGCTCAACTCCAAGGGGGATTCTCAAGGCGAGCCCAGCAAGATGGAGCTTCGCAACCTCTATGTGTTTGGCCGCAACGGAGGTATCTGGCGCCTGGTGAGCTTCCAGAAAGCTCCCTGACCAGCCGGACTGGTTTTTACGATCGTTTGAATATGGGGTCTAGACCCCAACCCCTGGCTCCGGAGTGGCACCGCGATGTTTGACGAGCTTTCCCAGCGATTTGAAGAGGCGGTTAAGAGCCTGAGAGGGCAGGCCTCGATCACGGAAACCAACGTGGAAGGCGCGCTCAAGCAGGTGCGTCGAGCCCTGCTGGAGGCGGATGTGAGCCTGCCGGTGGTTCAGGACTTCGTCGAGGAGGTGCGCCGCAAGGCCGTGGGCGCCGAGGTGGTGCGGGGAGTTAGCCCGGATCAGAAATTTATCCAGCTGGTGCACGAGCAGCTGGTTGAAACCATGGGAGGCGAGAACGCCCCCCTGGCCGCAGGAGGCAAGCCCGGTGCACCCTCGGTGGTGCTGATGGCCGGCCTGCAGGGCGCCGGCAAAACCACCGCCACCGCCAAGCTCGGCCTGCACCTCAAGGAACAGGGGCGCAAGGCCCTCCTGGTGGGAGCAGACGTCTACCGACCTGCCGCCATTGAGCAGCTAAAAACCCTGGGCGCCCAAATCGGCGTGGAGGTATTCAGCCTTGGCACCGATGCCAAGCCCGAGGACATAGCCGCCGCCGGCATCGCCAAGGCCCGCGAGGAGGGCTTCGACACGGTGCTGGTAGACACCGCTGGCCGACTCCAAATCGACACGTTGATGATGGAGGAGATGGTGCGGATCCGTCAGGCCGTGCAGCCCGACGAGGTGCTGCTGGTGGTGGATTCGATGATCGGCCAGGAGGCCGCCGATCTCACCCGGGCATTCCACGAGCAGGTTGGGATCACAGGAGCCGTGCTCACCAAGCTCGACGGCGACTCCCGCGGCGGTGCCGCCCTCTCGATCCGCAAGGTGAGCGGTGCGCCGATCAAGTTCATCGGCACCGGCGAGAAGGTAGAGGCGCTCCAGCCCTTCCATCCCGAGCGGATGGCAAGCCGCATCCTCGGCATGGGCGACGTGCTCACCCTGGTGGAGAAGGCCACCAAGGAGGTGGAGCTGGCCGACGTGGCCCGCATGCAGCAAAAACTCCAGGAAGCCAGTTTTGACTTCTCCGACTTTCTGCAACAGATGCGCATGATCCGGCGCATGGGCTCCCTGGGCGGGCTGATGAAGCTGATCCCGGGCATGAACAAAATTGACGACGGCATGCTCAAGCAAGGCGAGGTTCAGCTCAAGAAGATCGAGGCGATGATTGGCTCAATGACAGAGATCGAGCGCCAGCAACCGGAGCTGCTGGCCGCCCAACCCTCAAGAAGGCGACGCATCGCCTCTGGCTGCGGCCACAGCTCGGCCGAGGTGGACAAGGTGCTGGCCGATTTCCAGAAGATGCGCGGCTTCATGCAGCAGATGACCCGCGGCGGCGGCATGCCCGGCATGCCAGGGATGGGGGGTATGCCCGGAATGCCAGGGATGCCCGGCATGCCTGGCCCCATGGGTGGCGGTGGCAGTGGCGGTGGCGGTGGGGCGGGGCAAAGAGTTGCCAAGCCCGCCAAGAAACGCAAGGGATTCGGCCAGCTATGAGCACCCGACGGGGTACATTGCTTGTTTGGACACCTAGCGCAAGGCCACGATGATCAAGCTCCGCCTGAAGCGGTTTGGAAAGAAGCGGGAAGCGAGTTTCCGCCTTGTTGCCACTAACAGCACCTCTCGCCGCGACGGACGTCCGCTTGAGGAGCTGGGCTTCTACAACCCCCGTACCAAAGAGACCCGTCTGGACACCGAGGCGATCCGCACTCGCCTGGGCCAGGGGGCCCAACCCACCGACACGGTGCGCTCCTTGCTGGAGAAGGGTGGTCTGATCGAGAAGACAGTGCGCCCCGCCGAGGTTGTTGGCAAGCAAAAGCAGGCTGATGCCCGCGAAGCTGCAGCCAAACAGGCTGTCAAGGAAGCAGCTGAGGCCAAGGCTGCCGAAGCTGCTGCTGCCGCCGAAGCCAAAGCAGCTGCCGAAGCTGCTGCTGCTGAAGCCGCCAGTGCCGACGAAGCAACTACGGAAGCCGCCGCTACCGCCGAAGCTTGAGCTTTCGCCCCATGGCAGAGCCAAAGGGGCCTACAAGCTTTGCCATTCCCCTGCCCAATCCTGCCGCGGCTCTAGCCCTGGCAGGTGACGCCGAATCATCCACCCTGCGCCAACTCGAAGCCCTCACCGGAGCTTCGCTAGTGCTGCGGGGGCTGGATTTGGTCATTCAGGCACCTCCCAGCCAGATGGAGAGAGCTGCGGCGTTGGTGGAATTGCTTCGCCCCCTGTGGCAGGAAGGCCAAGCCATCACCCAAGTAGATATGCGGGTAGCCCTGCAGGCCCTCGACACCGGCAGGAGCGCGGAGCATCAGCAAATGGGGCGCCAAGTGCTGGCCCGTAGCCAGAATGGCAAATTGCTGCGCCCGCGCACCCTGCGCCAGCAGTCCTATGTGGAAGCTATGGAGCGCCACGACCTCACCATTGCCCTCGGCCCGGCGGGCACTGGCAAAACCTTTCTGGCCGCCGTTCAGGCGGTGCGCATGCTCACCGAGCGCAAGGTCGAGCGGTTGGTGCTCACTCGCCCGGCGGTTGAGGCGGGCGAACGGCTCGGGTTTTTACCGGGCGATCTGCAGCAGAAAGTTGATCCCTACCTGCGCCCCCTCTACGACGCCCTGCACGCCCTGCTTGGCACCGAGCGCACCAGTGCCCTGCTGGAAAAAGGGGTGATTGAAGTGGCCCCTCTTGCTTACATGCGCGGCCGCACCCTGGCCGACGCCTTTGTGATCCTCGACGAAGCCCAAAACACCACCACCGCCCAGATGCGGATGGTGCTTACCCGGCTGGGGGAACACTCCCGCATGGTGGTAACTGGCGATCCCACCCAGGTGGACCTGCCCTATGGGGTAAAGAGCGGCCTGAAGGAAGCTGCCCAGGTGCTGCAGGGGGTGGAGGGGGTGGCGATCTGCGAGCTCACCGCGGCTGACGTGGTGCGCCACCCGCTAGTGCAGCGACTGGTGGAGGCCTATGCCGATCGCGATGCCACCAAGCTGGCGCCTGCCGTTAAAAGGCGATTCGATAGCCCGTGCAGTGAGCCTGAACCATGAACAAAGCAGAGCGCCTGCGCATCCCCGCGGAGATCGCCATAGCGGCTTTGGTGGCTTATTTACTCGGCTACTGGTTCACAAATCTGTTCCCGGGCTACCTACCCAAGATCGGCGGGCTTTGGTCGGCGATCTCCGCGATCGTGGTAACCCAGGCCACCCGCAGGGAGACAACCTCCTCAGCCTCGCTGCGAATTTTGGGTTCAGCCATAGGCGCCGGCACCAGTGCCATCTACCTGACGCTGCTTCCCTTTCACCCACTGGGCATGGCCGTGGCAATCTTCGCCACGGTTGCGCTCTGCGCAGCAATCAATGTGCCCAGCCATGGCCGCCTGGCAGCGATCACCGTGATCGTTGTGATGGTCACCGGCAGCCTGGATCCGAAGCTGAGTCCGGGGCTAAATGCCCTGCTGCGCTTGGCTGAATCATTCATCGGCACCGGCGTTGCGGTGCTCGCGGCTGGGCTCTGGCCTAGCTCAAACAACCAGGTCGGTGGCGATTCCTGAAGCCCAGGAGCCAAACCTAAGCCCATCCCGATAGGGAGATCCGCACCAACGGCAGCCAGCAGGGCCTCCCGTTGCCTACAGATCGCTGGCAGGATATAGAAACTTCGAATCCACTGGTGCGCCATGCCGGCCAGCAGCAATTTTCAACAGGCCATTCGTGAGGCCCAATCAAGCGCCCTAGTGGGCCCCAATGTGGTCAACAAGGCCCTGCCCTATGTGGGCGGCGGCATGGTGCTCACCGCCGGTGGGGTGATGGGAGGCCTGGCCCTGATGGCCAGCAGCCCAGCCCTGTTCATGCCCCTGTTCTGGGTGGCCCTGATCGGCAACTTCATCCTGTTCTTCGTGGCCCAGAATGTGGCCCTGAAGGGCAAAAACAACACTGCCCTGCCGCTGCTGACGGCCTACAGCCTGATCACCGGCTTCACCCTCAGTGGCATCGTTGCCTACGCCGTAAGTGCCGCTGGTGTAGGCGCCATCGGCACAGCCACCCTGGCTACGGGCATCACTTTTGTGGTGGCCTCAGTGGTGGGTCGCCGCATGAGCGACAACATCGGCCAAGCCCTGAGCGGCGTAGTGGGTCTGGGCATCCTCGGCCTGCTGATCGCCATGGTCGTGCAGATCATCGGTGGCATTTTTGCCCCAGGCGTTTTCAGCGGCGGCACCTTCGAACTGCTGATTGCAGGTTTCGGCACGGTGCTGTTCGTAGGCGCAGCCTTCGTCGACTTCTACACGATGCCTCGCACCTACAGCGACGACCAATACTTGGCCGGCGCCTTGGGGATGTATCTCACCTACATCAACCTATTTATCTTCATCTTGCGCTTGATCATTGCCCTCCAGGGCGGTGGCCGTCGCGACTGAGCTTCAATCCAGCAACTTCAGCGCCCCCAAAGGGGCGCTTTTTTTATGGCTGAGCCTGTGGCTTGGACGGTGGCTTCGACGGTGGCTTGGGCAACGCCGATGTCACGTCCCGCAGCGGATGGGTTGCACTGCCCCAACCAGCAAGCGGCAATTCAGGCGGGTTACCTGGGCTTAAGCGAGCAGCAGAGTTAAACCAAGCCAGCAGCAGGGCCCGCAAGGCCCCCCCGGACTCGCCCCTAGGCGAACGCAAATTGAAGTGATCGGCATTCTCAGCCAGAACCAGGCGATGGCCACTGGCGCCGCCCCGGGTGGCCCTGGCCATCGGCTCGATCGCCTCGGGCCCGGGCGGAACCACCCAGTCGCGGCTACCGCTGATCACCAGCACCTTCGCCTTCATGCTGCCGGCGGAATCGACATCAAATAGCAAGCGCATCGGCGGACTCACCGCAATGGCAGCAGCCACCCGGGGGTCTACCAAAGCGGCACTATCCGCCGAACCAACGAAGTTGCACTGCAATATCCAGCTGAGATTGCGGGAGGGGTCGCGCACCTCATCGCAAAGCTGCTGAAGTTTGGTGGTGATGGGCCGGGCCCCAGCCAGCTGCAACGCAGTGGTCGCCCCCCAGGAATGGCCTGCCACCAGCACCGCCTGGGTGTTCACCGATCGGCGCAAGGCGAGCCGCCCCTGGGCGGCGGCATCGATCACGGCCGACACATCTTTTGGCCGCAGGGCCAGCTCAGAAGGACTAGGAGGCGGCTGCTTGCCGGCCAGCATGGCTCGCTGCTGGCTTTGATCGCTGCCTGGGTGGCGGGGCAGCACCACGGTGTAGCCATGGCTAGCCAGGTGGGCTGCCCAGCCCTCGAAGTTGCTGGGGTCATCCCACAGCCCGTGGGAAATCACCACCAGTCGATTTGGCGCCGCTCCAGATCCGGTTGGCTCGAGCACCACCAGAGCCAACGGCTCCGGGCGATGGCCAACGACGATTTTTAATTCCTGGCGGGCAACAGACTGCCGTCCTGCCTCCTGCAGTGGTCCAGCACTGCCCACAGCCGGGATGGAGGCAATCAGCTTTTCAGCCGAGCGGCGTTGATCTCGAAACCGCTGAATTGAAAATCCCAACCGGCCCAGCTCCACCGTGACGCTCTGGCCTGGTAGCTGCTCGATCACATCCAGCATGGTGATGCCCCCCTTAGCGGCAGACCGCTCCATGGCTTGCTCAAACTGAGCCGGATCGAGCGGATCAGGCAAGCCATCGATGTCGCCTAGGGCCCCGACCAACAGCAGCACCTGATCAAGCAGCGGTGAACCCTGGGCCTGGCGAATAACCGCCTTGATCTCGAGGGGCAGGTTTGAGTTCACCACGGCCTTAAGCCTGCGGCCAATCTCGCCTCGGGTGGCACGGTCGAGCTCGGCCAGATCGCTGTCGCCGGAAATCAATGCTTCCGGACTGCGCAATTCAGCGACCCTGATGCTGAAGCCTGTCTCGAGCAGGGGCAGGCGCAAATTAATGGTTTCAATCGCCCCGGCAGGCGCCGGGGCCAGCAGGGCGGCGGCACCGATTCCCGTGGCCAGGATGCGCAACGCCCGGGATGGAAAGGGGCGAATCATGGGCAGAAGCGACGGCGGGGCAATCAAGTCATCTTGGCCTGGTTCAGGCCTCAGCCACAGCTTCGATTGCGGCGGCGATCGAGCTCCGCTGCTCGGCGTCGTAGCCCCAGCGATCTAGGAAGGCGACGTCTTCTCCCTGCCCGGCGGTAGCCGCCAGCAGGATTTCCAGCCGCTCCTTAACGGCCTGAGGCTCAAGGCTCCGCAGCAGTTCGGTGCAGCGGGCTTGCACCCGCTCCGAAGCCCCCTGCTGGCTGGAATCGCCAGCACGTTGATGGTGCAGGGCCATCGCCGTACTCATGGCCAGGTTGCGGGCCGAGAGATCGACGACGCCCTCGCCTGCCAGCCGCAGCTGGAGCAGCAGGGTTTCGGGCAGGCGGTCCATCAGCGGGCAGTCGCCGGCCAGGCTCACAACAAAAAAGCCCCGGGCACCATCGCGGCTTGCAACCAGCTCAGCCACCCGGTCGGCAAGTACTTCATCACTGAGTTCGCCGTGCTCCCACAACGCCAGCCACTGGGCCGTGATCTCCATGGCCTGCTGAAAAGTTGGTTCGGCAGCAGCAGTCATTGCGGTGAATAGGGCACAACCAGAAAGCCAGCCTATGGACTCTGCCGAGGCAGCAAGGGTGGCCCTGCCGGCTGCCAGGCTGGTGTTATGGAGTTTCCCACGACAATCCCGGCCCTACCCACGAGCCCTGAAGGCTTTCGCTCCGGCTTCGTGGCGCTGATCGGCCGGCCAAACGTGGGTAAATCCACCCTGCTCAACCAGCTGGTGGGCGAAAAGGTGGCGATCACCTCGCCCGTTGCCCAAACCACCCGCAACCGGCTGCGGGCGATCCTCACCACCGAAACAGCCCAGCTGGTGCTGCTAGATACGCCGGGTATCCACAAGCCCCACCACCTGCTGGGGGAGCGACTGGTGCAGAGCGCCCGCCGCGCCATCGGGGAAGTGGATGTGGTGCTGCTGCTGGTGGATGGCAGCGAGCCGGCTGGCCGGGGCGATGGCTTCATCGTGGAGATGTTGCAGCACTGCCGCGCACCTGTGCACCTAGCCCTCAACAAAAATGACCTGGTGGATCCGGCCCGGACCGAGGAGCTAACCCAGAGCTACCGCGAGCTGGTGCCGGGCTGGCCCCTTCATCCGGTGAGCGCCTTGAACGGCGCGGGTACCAGCGAGTTGGTGGCAGCTCTCGCCGCCGACCTACCGGAGGGTCCCCACCTATACCCACCGGATGCGGTGAGCGATCAGCCCGAGCAGTTGCTGCTGGCGGAGTTGATCCGCGAGCAGGTGTTGCACCAGACCCGCGAGGAGATTCCCCACTCGGTGGCGGTGCAGATCGAGCGCATCGTCGACGACGGGCCGCGCACCGCCGTGCTGGCCACGGTGTTGGTGGAGCGCAGCAGCCAGAAGGGGATCCTGATCGGCAAAGGGGGCCGCATGCTTAAGGAGATCGGCAGCGGCGCCCGCCAGCAGATGCAGAAATTGATCGACGGGCCGGTGTATCTGGAGCTGTTCGTGAAGGTGGTGCCCAATTGGCGCCGCAGCGCCGCGCGCTTGAGCGAACTGGGCTACCGGGGGGAGTAACACCTGCTTAGCCGCATTACCGGCTTAGCCGAAGCAATGCAAGTCAACCTCCACGACGCCAAAACCAATCTCTCCCGGTATGTCGAGCAAGCGCTCGATGGCGAGGAGGTGGTGATTGCGCGTGCCGGCAAAGCCATGGTGCGGCTGGTGCCGGTAGATGAGGCTCCTCGCCGACGCGAGCTCGGCTTTCTTCAGGGGTCTGCGGTTCTGGACTGCGACCTCAAAGCCGAGCTGCTGCTCAGGCTGGCCATCGCCCCTGAGCGCCTACCGGCAACGTTGCGTGGCACCCTCATGGTCCTCCGCTTGCCCATGCTGTAGAGCGTGGTGAGCCTCTGGAAACTGGCGCTCAAAACCTCCCTCGGCAAACCTGGATTCGTCGTCGACGCTGCTCAATTGCATGACGGACTGAAGCAGCAGGGCCACCAGGTGATCTGGATGGGCGACGGCGGGGCAGGCGGCTGAGAGAATCACTCCCATGAGCGAGCCCAGCCCCGACACCACCCCATTTCCTCCCGAAGAAATCGGAGCCTTTCTGCGCTGTTGCGCCGGCGAATGGATGGGCCTGCGCAGCCAGTTCGCCCTCGGCGAGGTAAATGCCGGTGATGACGACGACGACGGTTGGCACACAAGCGACCGCGGCGAGCTGGTGGTGGCCTTTCTCGAGGCCGAGACCGCTGGTGGGGCGGGCGGCCTGCAAGTGGGCCAGAAAGATGCGGTGGCCCAGCAGCAGCTGCACTTCGACGCCGAAGGTGGCTTCCGCAGCGGCGAGCAGCAGGGCCGCTGGCTGCTCTGGCCCGACGGCAGCCTGGAGCTGGTGATCCCAGGTGATGGCCGGGAGGTGCGCGAGCGAATCTGGTTCACCAAGCCCAATCTGAGACTGCGCTCCACGGTGGAAACCAGCGCTGATGGCAGCCCCGGCCGGGCCAGCTTCAGCTCCGAGATCCGCCGGGTGAGCCGGCCCACCGTGCCCGCGAGCTGAGCTGATGCGCCTTGATGTGGTGAGCCTGGCACCGGAGGCCTTTGCGCCACTGCTGGGCCTGGGCGTGATCGGCCGGGCCTTTGCTGCCGGCATCGCCGGGCTCCACACCCACAACCCCCGCGATTTCGCCACCGACAAATACCGCAAAGTCGACGACGAGCCCTACGGCGGCGGCGCCGGCATGGTGCTCAAACCAGAGCCGGTATTTGCGGCGGTGGAGGCGATCCCGGTGCTGCCGCGGCGTCGGGTGCTGCTGATGAGCCCCCAGGGCAAGCCCCTGCAGCAGAGCGATCTGCGCCGCTGGGCTAGCGGCTACGACCAGCTGGTGCTGATCTGCGGCCACTACGAAGGATTCGATGAACGCATCCGCTCCCTAGCCGATGAGGAGGTGTCGATCGGCGACTTTGTGCTCACCGGCGGGGAGCTGCCGGCGGCGGTGATCATCAACGGTGTAGTGCGGCTGCTGCCCGGCACCGTGGGTACCCAGGCCTGCCTCGAGGAGGAGAGCCACAGCGCCCTACTGCTCGAGCATCCCCACTACACCCGTCCCGCCAACTTCCGGGAGCTGGAGGTGCCGACGGTGCTGCGCAGCGGCGACCATGGTGCCATCGCCCGCTGGCGCTTTGAGCAGCAGCAGCAGCGCACCGCCGAACGCCGGCCGGATTTATTCGGGCGCTGGCAGGCGCAGCAGCAACTCCAGCAGTAGAAACAGCAAACTGGGCTAAGCCTCCGGTTGCCTTAACACCGATGCTGCTCAGCACCACCTCCAGCCTTGAAGGCCAGCCGATACGGCACTACATGGGCCTGGCCTGGTGCACGGCGAAACCATTTTGGGCGCCAATATCTTCCGCGACATCCTGGCCTCAATCCGCGACCTAATCGGCGGGCGGGCTAGGTCCTATGAGGTCACTCTGGAGCGGGCCCGGGAGATGGCACTGCAGGAACTAGGCAGGCGCGCTCGATTGCTGGGAGCCGATGCCGTTGTGGGGGTGCGGGTGGACTACGAGGTGCTGGGACAGGCGGGTGGAATGTTGATGGCTTGCGCCATCGGCACTGCCGTAAGGCTCGAGGCTGCTGGGGATTGGGCTTCTGGTGATAGGGGGCTACCACCGCCGCCGCTGCCACCTCAACCCTGACCCTGCTGCAGACCCCGCAACGCCGCGAGTAGGGCTGCCGGGCTCTGGGGGTCCACCATCAGCACACTGCCTCCAGGCGCATGGGCCATCTGCTCGCCCATGGCCATCCAGTCGCCGGCCAGCAACAAACGCATCGCCTCCGCTGCTTGAGGGTTGGCCTGCATCGCCTCGGCCAGCCGACTAGCCGCATCGGCCCTGGCCTGGGCCAGCAGGGTCTGCTGCTTGGCCTGGGCTTCGGCATCCAGCAGCAGGGCCTCCGCCCGGCCCCGGGCCGCATTCACCTGGGAGTCGCGCTCCCCTTCCGAACGCAAAATCGCCGCCCGCTTCTCCCGCTCAGCAGTCATCTGCTGCTCCATCGCCTGCTGCACGCCCCGGGAGGGCTGGATATCGCGTAGCTCCACCCGCGTCACCTTCACACCCCAGGGATCGGTGGCCTGATCCAGCTCCTTCATCAGCACCTCATTCACCTCTTGGCGGGTGGTGAAGGTTTGGTCGAGGTCGAGCTTGCCCATCTCGGCGCGGATCTGGGTCAGCACCAGATTCACCATGGCCGCCTGCAGGTTGTCGACGGCGTAGTAGGCGCGGGCGTGCTCCAGCAGCTGCCAATACACAACCGCATCCACCTCGATACCGACGTTGTCGCGGGTGATGCACTGCTGGGGCGGGATGTCGAGCACCCGCTCCTTAAGTGATTCATGGCTCACCACCTTCTCCAGCACCGGCAGCACCAGGGACAGGCCCGGCTGCAGCTGGCGGTCGTATTTGCCAAGGCGCTCCACTAGGCGCGACTGGCCGCCGCTGGTGACCTTGACGCTGCTAACGCCCAGCAGGGCCATCAGCACCAAGGCGGGCAGGGAGAGCAGAGCTTCCACGGCGGGAATCCGAGCAGGAGATGCCAACGCTAGTCAGCATGGGCGGGCTGAACCACACCCACGCCCGCCGCGCCGCCATGGCTCCCGTGTCGCTCCTCTGGCTACTGCTGGCCACCGGCCTGCTGCTGCTTGCCCTGGCGGGTGCTGAGGTGGATGGCCTGCTGCCGGCGGCGGTGGTGGCTCTGGTGTTGTCAGTGGCGACGGCCTGGTTACCCCTGCCGCCCCTGCTGCAGCTCGGGCTACTGGCGGGCCTCACCTGCCTGGGGGTGCTGGGTCTGCGGCGCTGGTCGGCACGGCAGCGCCACCGCAGCCTGCCGCCAGCGGAAAACGCCACAGTGCTCAGTGGCTTCAACGGCAGCGAAACGGGTCGGGTGCGCTGGCACGGCCAAAGCTGGAGCGCCGTCAACCTGGGCAGCAGCCAAGCTCTCAGCCCGGGTGCGGCCGTGACCGTGCTGGGCCGCGAGGGCAATCAGCTGCAGGTGCTGGGGCCTGGGTGAGATTGGGTCTTGGTGTTGATCCAGCCCTAGGGGAGACTGGGACCAAGCACCCCCACTCCATGCAACTGCGCATCGGCAATGGCTACGACATCCACCGGCTGGTGCCCGGTCGGGCGCTGATCCTGGGCGGCCAGCGGCTGGAGCATCCCGCCGGCCTGGGGCTTGATGGCCACAGCGATGCCGACGTGCTGGTGCACGCAATCATGGACGCCCTGCTGGGGGCCCTTTCCCTGGGTGACATCGGCCTCTATTTCCCCCCGGACGACCCGCAGTGGCAGGGGGCCGACAGCCTGGAGCTGCTGGAGCAGGTGGTGGCCCTGGTGATGGAGCGGGGTTGGAGCGTGGTGAATGTGGATTCAGTGCTAGTGGCCGAGCGGCCCAAGCTCAAGCCCCACATCGCCGCGATGTGTTCTGCAATCGCCTCCCGCATGGGGCTGACAGCCGATCAGGTGGGTGTCAAAGCCACTACCAACGAGCAGCTGGGGCCTGAAGGCCGCGAAGAGGGCATCTCCTGCCACGCCGTGGTCCTGCTGCAAAAGCCGTGAGCCGCCTCTGGCAGTCCAGCTTTTCTAAGTTTGTGAGATCGATATTGCTTCTAGGGATGACCCTGGTGCTGCTCTCCAGCCAAGCCAGCCCGGTGCACGCGGCCTTTGCCGAGCCCGATGGCTCCTACGACGTGGTGGTGGTGGAACACCTGCGCCTGAAGGTGCCGGCCGAGGGCCGCCAGGCCTGGCTTGAGGCGGAACGGGGCAGCTGGGAACCCTGGCTGGCCCAGCAGGAGGGCTTTCTCGATCGCCAGCTGCTCTGGGATCCCCTCACCGAGGAGGGCACCCTGCTGATCCGCTGGGTCGATCGCGAGCACTGGAAGGCGATTCCGCCGCAAGCGGTGCAGGCGGTGCAGGAGCGCTTCGAGCAGCTAGCCCAGGCGGCCAGCGGCCAATCGCAAGGCAACCCCTTCCCGCTGGTGTTTGAAGGTGAGCTGCTGCCGGCATGAGCCGCATCAGCGCAGACCAGGCCACCTACGTGCTCGGCAGCCCGGAGCATCGGCTCGACCTTGGCCGCCGCCAGCGGCTGGGGATGGTGGAGGCGATCTGGGGCGAGCACAAAAGTGCCGAGCAGATCGCCCGGATCCTGGAAGAGTTGCATGGCTTAGGAGAGCTGGCGCTTGTGACCCGCGTCTCCCCTGAGAAGGCAGAAGCCGTGGCAGCACTGCTAGGGGGGGAGAGAGGGGAGGCCTGGCTTCTGCAGCACCATCCCCAGGCCCGCTGTCTCAGCGCCGGGCTCCTACCAAGCCCAGAATCAAGGCTGGGTCGGGTAGCGGTGCTAAGCGGCGGCACCAGCGATTTACCGGTGGCGGCCGAGGCCCAGCTGGCCCTGGCCTGCCATGGCATCGCCACCGAACTGGTGCTGGATGTGGGCGTGGCGGGGCTGCACCGGCTGCTGGAGCGCCTCGAAGACCTGCGTCATGCCGATGTGCTGATCGCCTGCGCTGGTATGGAGGGAGCCCTGCCCACCGTGCTGGCCGGGCTGCTGCCCCAGCCGGTGATTGGAGTGCCAGTGGCTGTGGGCTACGGCGTAAGTGCCGGAGGCGTGGCAGCCCTGCACGGCATGTTGGCTAGTTGCGCCCCCGGGCTCACGGTGGTGAACATCGACAACGGTTATGGCGCCGCCATGGCAGCCCTGCGGATCCTGGGCTGCGGGCTTGGGCGCTCAGCAGCCGGGACGCAGGGGAGTTGAACCGGGCTGCTCAATCTCGAGCACCGCTTGGATCCAGAGCTGCATCGAGCGGGGCAAAAGTCCCTGCTCGTAGCGCTCGATGGCCTGCAGCAGCACCGCTGTATTGACCCAGGTTGGCGAGCGACGCAGCATGAAACCAGCCGGCACTCAACGCAGTGTGGGTAGCTAGCCAGGCAGGGGCAAGGGGAGAAGCAACGATCTCCCCTCGCCGTTTGGGACTCGAACCAGGACAACAGTCCTAGAGGTGTTGGAGCTGGGGGTAGGCCGTCAGCAATTCTTCGGTGCTCAGCACTTCACCGGCCCCTTCAGGCTGCCAGATCACCTCGATCGCCAGCAGATCAGCGGCACCGACGGCGCCGAGCTGCTGCAGCGAATCACGCACCTGGTCCGCACTGCCCGAACCCTTGAGAGCAAGCCGGCTGCGGCTTGCTACCAGCAGGGTGACGGCGATGAAATCGCTACTGGCATCGCTATCTCCCGCAGCCACGCTGTCATCGCTAAAGCGCTTGCCGCCCACATTGGTGGTGACCTCCCGCTGCAACTTGCTGCGCTCCGTCATCGAGAGGCGATTGAAGGTGGATTCGGCACTAGCAAAAGGCACCTGACCCACCTCTGAATTGGCATAGACCCAGAGGTCGGGGTGGCGCAGCAGGGCCAAGGTGGTCTCTTGAAGCAGGGCTTGGAGGCCCGCCGCATGGCTGGTGTCAGCGCTGCCAGCTAGACGGCGCAGATCCGTTTGAAGCTGGCGGGCCGATGCCAGCAGCCCAACCTGCAGCTGGCTGATCGTGACCGGGCCATCGGGGCGGCCGCCGCCCACCAGATCGCCGCGGCTGCCAGATATTGCTGGCCCCTGGCCGCCACCACCGCCACCTCGCACCGCGTTGAGCAACAGACCTCCCACGGCCATCAGCACAAGGAAACCGAACAGGCCGCCACCACCGAAACCAAACATTGGAATCAGGAAGGGAAAGCCGATCCCCCCTCCCCCGTAGCCACCGCGGTAGCCGCTGTTATAGCCACCACCACCTCGGTAGCCACCACCGCCGTAGCTCCTCGGCATCGAGGGGGCCGAGCGGAAGCTACCGCCACCGATGCGGCCGCCACTGGCGGCCCAGCTGGGGCTGGGATGCACCACCAACAGGCTCAGGACCAACATCGGCACGGCCAACAAGCTGAAGCAGCGCCGCAAAACCAGACGGGTAGAAAGCGCCAAGGCGCTGGAAGCGATTAGTCGGAATCTAGGAACCACCGCCCACAATGGTGACCACTTCCAGCACATCGGATTCCACCACCGGCTGGGTGGGCCAGGCCTGTCTGGGCAGGATCGTGCCGTTGAACTCCACCACCACCAAGCGGGGCTTGTAGCCCAGTTCCAGCAGGGCCTGCTCCAAGTTGAGCCCGGCTGAGCAGGCTCGCTGATCGCCGTTTACCTGCAGCCTGATCACGAAGCCGGCACCTCAAGTGCTGCCAGCAGCTCGGCGGTGGCGGCAGCTGGATCAACCGCCTCGGTGATCGCCCTCACCACCGCAATCCGCTGGGCTCCAGCAGCCCGCACCGCCGCCACCTTGCTGGCATCGAGCCCGCCGATGGCAAAGAAGGGGAGCGGACTAACCGCCGCGGCCTGGCGCACGTAATCGAGCCCCACCGGCTCCCGGCCGGGCTTGGTGGGGGTGGCTTCCACCGGGCCGACTCCGAGGTAGTCGCAGCCATCGCTGACCGCCTGCTGCAGCTGGTCCAGGGCATGGGTGCTGCGGCCAATTAACCGATCGGGGCCCAGCAGCTGGCGCGCCACCGCCGGCGGCAGATCCCCCTGGCCCAAGTGCACCCCATCGGCCTCCACCGCCAGGGCAATATCAATTCGATCATTCACCAAAAACAGGGCGCCATGGGCGGCGCAGAGTTGGCGCAGGGCCCGGGCCTGGCTGAGTTTTTGCAGGTCATCGAGACCGGCGGTCTCCTTGGCGCGGTATTGCACCAGGCGTACCCCGGCCCCCAGGGCGGCGGCCACCACCCCCTCCAGGTCGGGCACTGGCGAGGTAACTAAATAGAGCTGGCAGCTAGCCAGCAGCTCTCGGCGGCCCGCCCCGCCCGCAGCGGCCAGCCGACAGGCCTGCAACAAATCCACTTCCAGGTCGTAGAGCAGATAGCGCAGAGCTGAGGCCTCCTCCGCCAGGAGGGGATCACTGCTGCGCCCAAATTCCTCCAACACCCGCAAAGCCTCCTGCACCCGGCCGGCGTTGGCACCCACCACGGCGCTGGGGCTCGATCGCTCCGCTTGGGCCGGATGGCCGAGGCCCGCGGCCGGATCGGTAGCGGTGTGGCGCGCAAATTTGTAGGCATCGCGATGCAACCTGCCCAGCCGCTGGCGCATGTCCTTGGTGCGCACCACCAAATCGCCCCGATCGAGGCCAAAGCGGGCCCAATCTTCCAGCACCCGCAAGCCCTCCCGAGCCCGATCGAGGTTGGCATCGAGCAGCCGGTCGCGAGCTGGGCTGGAGAAGCTGTCTAGGGTGGGATCCATCACACAGTGGGCCAATGGCAGGCGAGCCAGGCAATCCAAATCGGGCCAATTCCGACAGCCCGATGCTGGTGCTGATTTCAGGGATTCTGCTGCTCGGCGGGATCGCAACCTTCATTGGCTGGGGCCTCACCCACGCCTATCCCGGCGCTTAAGGCGCGGGCCAGTTGGGCATCGGCGGCAATCTGGGCTGCGAGCTGCTCAAAGCTGGCGAAGGTTTGCTGGCGGCGCAACAGTTGCAGGGGCTCCACCACCAGCTCCAATCCCTCAAGCTCCAGCTGTCGATCGAGCAGGTGCACCTCCACCGCCGAAGGGGCGGTGGGATCCACCGTGGGCTGGGGGCCGAGGTTCATCACCGCCGGCAGCATGGCCCCACCTTCCACAGACGCAGTCGCTGCATAAACCCCCTCCAGCGGCAAAAACTTACGGCCATCCACCTGCAGGTTGGCGGTGGGCCAACCGAGTTGCTTACCAAGCCCGCGGCCACTCACCACCAGGCCGCTGAAGCGATAGGGACGCTCCAGCAAGCGGCGGGCCTCCGCCAGATCTCCGGCCCCTAGGGCCCGGCGGATGCGGCTGCTGCTCACCCGCTCCTCACCATCCCAGAGCATCGGCAGCACCTGAACCTCGATGCCGTGACGGGCACCAATCACCGCCAAGGCCTGAGTGTCGCCACTTCGGCCGGCCCCGAAGCGGAAGTTGTCACCCACGACGACCCGCTGGGCCGCCAGCTGGCCCACCAGCACCTGCTCCACGAAGGCCTCGGGGCTGAGGGCGGCCAGCTCCCGGCTGAAGGGCACCAGCACCAGCTGCTCAATGCCCAGGGGCTCCAGCAGATGCAGCTTTTCAGCGGGCAGGTCTAGCCGTAAGCGCGCCTCGCCGTGCAGCACCTCGCGGGGATGGGGCCAAAAGCTCACCACCGTGGGAATCGCCGCCGCTTCGTTGGCAGCCGCAGCAGTAACCGCCGCGATGACGCGGCGATGGCCCTGATGCAGGCCATCAAAGCTGCCGAGGGCGATGGCCGTGGGGCGCAGGGCCTCCTGGGGGGATCGCAGGGGTATCAACGCTACGGAACCCAAAGGCAACGGGAGCCAAATCGATCCTCCCATGGCACCTTTGGTTCACCCATCTGGATGGCTGAATGGCTGACCGCCTCGACCTGCAGCTAATCGCCGCGGCATTGCGGCGCCTGGGCTGGATTCGGCTCTGGTCCCAGGTGGTGCTGGGGGTGGTGGTGGTTGGGGTGCTGCTTTTCAACAACATCGGCGGCCGCCTGGCGGCCAATTCAGCCCGCGCCCTCGGCCTGGGGCCTGGAATCTCGCTCACCACCATCGCCTTCCTGCTGCTGCTCTGGTGCATCTGGCAGAGCTGGCTGGTGGTGCGCTGCGGCCGGGCCCTCAATTCGCCGGTGCGGCCCAGCAAGGGTGAAACCTCGAGGCTGATCAAGCGGGGCGTGCTGGCCGACCTGGCCGGCATCACCCTGGCGGTGCTGGGCTATCAGTCGCTGGCCGGCAGCCTGTTTGTGCAGGCCTCCCAGCAGGTGCCCGGCTTCTTTGGTGCCCAGATCCAGTCGACCCCTGGCGTGGCCGGGCGAGTGATCGGTCTACCGATCACCTCGATCGAGATGCTGGCCGTGCTGGGCAACACCCAGGTGCTGTTTGCCCACCTGATCGGGCTCTGGATCAGCCTTTGGCTGCTGCAGCGGGTTTACCGCACAACCTGATCAAGGCCGCTCACCAAACCGGCAGATCGGCCGTGCGACCGCGCCAGAAGATGTCTGGCTGGAGCGGCGTCAGTGAGACCCCACCGGCATTGATCTGGGCCACATCGGTGGGCCAGGCCGCCGGCCCAGACACCTGGGCCTCCAGATCGTTGACCACCTCCCCCGCCAGCCAGTAGTAGCTGCGGCCGCGGGGGTCTACCCGCTGCTCGAACTGGTCGGTGTAGCGACGCACCGCTGAATTGCACCAGCGCAGCTCTCCAATCGCCTCAGCCGGCCGGGGCGGCACATTGAGATTGAGCAACATGTTGCTGGGCCAACCCTCCGCCAGCATCCGCTCAGCCACATCGAGGGCGAGGCGTGCCGCTGGCGCAAATTGGCGCCATTGAAAGTCGGCACTACTTACTGCCAGGGCGGGAAGGCCCTCAATCGTGCCCTCCATCGCCGCACTCACCGTGCCGGAATACAGCACATCTGTGCCCAGGTTGGGGCCGTGGTTGATGCCGGAGAGCACCAGATCCGGCCACTCATCCAGCAAGGAAAACAGGGCGAGCTTGACGCAGTCCGAGGGGGTACCGCTGCAGGCCCAGGCCTGGACGCCATCATCGAACAACTCATCAGCCCGCTCCGCCCGTATTGGGGTCTGCAGGGTGAGACCGTGGCCCGTAGCGGAGCGCTCCTGGTCAGGACACACCACACTCACCTGGTGGCCGCGGGCCAGGGCCGCATTGGCCAGAGTTCGAATGCCTTCAGCGAAGACCCCGTCGTCGTTGCTGATCAGGATCTTGAGCGGTGCCATCGGGCCTAACGCCATTTAGCCGCAAGGTAACTGGGGCGGCTCCTTACAGTCAGCAATCCCTCCGCCCCTGCCGTGAGCGCCACCGTTTCCCTGCAGCAGCTCACCGACCAGCTCCAGGCGCTGGAAAGCCAGGCTGCAGCAGAGATCTCCACCGCCAGCACCGCTGCTGAACTGGAAGAACTTCGAGTGGGACTGCTCGGCAAGAAGGGGCGCCTTTCTGGCGTGCTCGGCGCCATGGGCAAGCTGCCTGGCGATGAGCGGCCCCTGATCGGCCAAAGGGCCAACGTGCTCAAAGAGCAGGTGCAGGCGCTCCTTGGCGAGCGGCTTTCGGCAGTGAAAAGCGCAGCCATGGCCGAGCGTCTCGCCGGCGAAACCATTGACGTCACTGCGGCCTGCAGCTTCACGCCGCCGGGCCACCGCCACCCCTTAATAAGCACGATCGAAGAGATCGTCGACATCTTTGCCGGCCTGGGATATCGGGTATCGGAGGGGCCTGAGATCGAGAGCGATTACTACAACTTCACGGCCCTCAACATTCCCGAGCATCACCCCGCCCGGGACATGCAGGACACCTTTTATCTGGGCGATAGCCAACTGCTGCGCACCCACACCTCGCCTGTGCAGATCCGCTACCTGGAGAACAACCCACCGCCAGTGCGGGTGATCGCCCCAGGGCGGGTGTATCGCCGCGACGCCGTGGATGCCACCCACTCGCCCGTGTTCCACCAGGTGGAGGTGCTGGCGATTGATGAGGGGTTGGACTTCAGCCACCTGCGCGGCACCGTCACGGCCTTTCTGCAACAGTTCTTCGGCGACCTACCGGTGCGCTTTCGGGCCAGCTACTTCCCCTTCACCGAACCCAGCGCCGAGGTGGATGTGCAGTGGCGTGGCCGCTGGCTGGAGGTGATGGGCTGCGGCATGGTCGACCCCGCCGTGCTCACCGGTATGGGCCTCGATCCAGAGCGCTGGAGCGGCTTTGCCGCTGGCCTGGGCGTCGAGCGCTTCTGCATGGTGCGCCACGGCATCGACGACATTCGCCGCCTCTACACCAGCGACCTGCGCTTCCTGGAGCAGTTTTAGTTGGGCGGTTTGATTGGAGCCCCATAAACTCGGGCAGCCCCTCGCTTCCCGATCGGTGCCCCGCGTCGGACTGATCGTGAATGACGGCAAGGACCTCGCCCTGTCCACCGCCGATGCCATCGAGGCGCGCTTTACGGCGGCGGGCTATGGCGTGGTGCGGGTTAGCAGCTCCGGCGGCATGGTGGGTTTTGCCAACCCCGACCAGCACCTGCGCACCCGGGGCTATGCGGCCTGCGTGCCGGCCGGCTTCGACCGGGACCTAAGTCTGGCGGTGGTGCTGGGCGGCGACGGCACCGTGCTTTCAGCGGCCCGTCAAACGGCTCCGGTTGGCGTCCCGATCCTCACCATCAATACGGGCCATCTGGGCTTTCTGGCGGAGGCCTACCTGCACCAGCTGGAGGGGGCCCTGGAGCAGGTGCTCTCCGGCGAGTGGACGGTGGAGGAGCGCACGATGCTGATCGTCAGCGTGATGCGCGGCGAGCAGCGGCGCTGGGAAGTGCTCTGCCTCAACGAAATGGCCTTGCACCGCGAGCCGCTCACCTCGATGTGCCACTTCGAAATCGCCATCGGTCGCCATGCGCCGGTCGATATCGCCGCCGACGGGGTGATCCTTGCCACCCCCACCGGCTCCACCGCCTACGCCCTCAGCGCCGGCGGACCAGTGATCACCCCCGACTGCCCGGTGCTGCAACTCACGCCGATCGCACCCCATTCGCTGGCTTCGCGCGCCCTGGTGTTCAGCGACCGCGAGCCGGTGACGGTGTTTCCCGCCACGCCTGAGAGGCTGATGATGGTGGTGGATGGCAGCGCTGGTTGTTACATCTGGCCGGAGGATCGAATCCTGGTGCGCCGCAGCGAGCAGCCCGTACGCTTCGTGCGGCTGGCCGACCACGAGTTTTTCCAGGTGCTGCGCAACAAATTGGGTTGGGGCCTGCCCCACGTGGCTAAGCCCGGCAACGGCACGGCGCCATGAACGATTCCCACATCCTGCTGCTGGGCCCGGAGGCCGAGGCCCTGGCGCCACGGCTGGAGGCTTCCGGCTACTCGTGCTGCAGGGAGCCTGTGCCGGCTGGGGCAACCCCAGATGCGGTGCTGCTTTCCAGCGGCGATTCGGGCCGCATCGCCTCCCTGCGAGAACAGTGGGGCCCCATCCCCGTGCTGCTGGATGTGGGCGACGACACGGTGGAGGCGCGGGTCCACTGCCTCAGCTCAGGAGCAGACGACTTCTGGCTTTCGAGCCTCGGCCCCAGCGACCTGCTGATGCGGCTGCGATTGCATCTAGATCTCACAAGCCGCGCCAATGTGCCGGCCCAGCTACTGCAGGTGGGCGACCTGGTGCTGAATCCCAGCACCCGCCAAGTGAAACGGGGAGCGCGGCCCGTGGGCCTGACGGCCAGGGAATACCAGCTGCTGCTGCTGCTGCTGGAGCGCAAGGGCACTGTGGTGAGCAGGGAGTTGATCCTGCGCCAGGTATGGAACGACGGGCAGGACAGCAACAGCAGCAACAGCAACAGCAGCAGCAACGTGATTGAGGTGTATGTGCGCTACCTGCGCCAGAAGCTGGAGGAGGGCGGCGAACGACGGCTGATCCACACGATCCGCGGTCAGGGCTATTGCCTGAGCGAGCGGCTGCCCCAGCTGGAGGCCCGCGAATGAACGCCAGATGCGGCTGGGGGCTAGCCCTGCCTGGGGTGGCTGCCCTGCTGTGCGGCTTCACGCCGCCGCCCCAATGGCTGCCGATCACGGCCCGCTGGTGCCTGGCGCCTGATCGCTGTATCGCCCTGGAGGTGGCCGACACCCCCGAAAAGCAAGGCAGGGGACTGCAGCTGCGGCCGGCGCTTGCGCCATTGCGGGGCATGTGGTTCCCCTACAACCCGCCGTCTCTGGCGCGCTTCTGGATGCACCGCACCCCCGAACCCCTCGACATGTTGTTTGTGCAGGGCGGCCGGGTGGTGGCGATCGAAGCCCACACCAAACCCTGCCTGCACCTGCCCTGCCGCAGCTACGGCCCTGATCAGGAGGTGGACGGCGTGCTGGAGCTTGCCGCCGGCCAGGCCGCAGCCCAGGGCATCCAGGTGGGCAGCCTGGCGCGGATAGAGGCGCTAGGAGGCCAGGCGGCACCCTGAGCTACAGCCGGTAGCCATCCTGATGACCAGAATGGGAAACATTCAAGCCGGGGATCCCATGCCCGCCACCGCACCACAGCCCCAGGGCCGTTGCCCAGAGCGCCTGCGGGCCATCGGCGAACGCATCCGGCGGAGACGGAAGGCGCTTGGTATCAGTGCGATGGCCACCGCGGCAGCGGGCGGGATCTCCAGGGTGACGCTGCACCGCATCGAGACGGGCGCAACCTCGGTGACGCTGGGGGCCCTGATGAATGTGCTGGATGCCCTCGATCTGTCCCTGGGCCAGTTGGAGGGTCCGGAGGATGCCGAAGCTGGAGCACCAACCGCAACCAGAGCGGAGACGATCGAGCTAGCTGCCTATCCCCTGCTGCAGCAACTGGCCTGGCATGTCCAGGGCAGCGGCAGCCTGAACGCATCGGAAGCGGCCTCTCTCTATGCACGCCAGCGCAGGCGACTGGATCTGGAGCCGCTGCAGCCAAACGAGCGCCAGCTGATCACCGCGCTGAATCTCACCATCCCGGAAGCTGATGTTCCGGCTTGAGCACCACCGCCGGATCGCCAGCCTGCTGGACCAGCTCAATGCGGAGCTCCTGCAGCAGCACCACTGCCTGTTCGGCGGCGGCACGGCCATTGCCCTGCGCTACGGGGAGTTCCGCCAGTCGGTGGATGTGGATCTGCTCGTCTCAGACCGGCAGGGCTACCGAGAATTGCGGCAGCTGATCCGGCGGGACAACAGCCTGAGGGCACTTTGGAAGGATCCCCAAACCCCCCTCGAGGAGAGCCGCGAACCGCTCACCGACCAATACGGCATCCGGGCAGGCGTGGTGGTGGCGGGGGTGGCCATCAAGCTGGAAATCGTGCTGGAGGGCCGGATCAGCCTGGAGATGCCCAGCGAGGAAGACGCGATCTGCGGCATTGCCTCCCTCACGCTGAACGACCTCATCTGCAGCAAGCTGCTGGCCAATTCCGACCGCTGGAACGACGACGGAGTCTTCAACCGTGATCTGATCGATCTGGCCCACATACCCCTGACCCAAACCATCTGGCAGCGGGCGCTGGCCAAGGCGGAAGAGGCTTATGGCGATGCAATCCGCACCGATCTGGGCAAGGCCCTAGAGCGGCTGCAGCAGCGTGAAGGCTGGCTGGAGCGCTGCCGTCAGGTGCTGGCGATCGAGGCCCCACGGGCCGCGCTGTGGCAGCGCTTGCTCAACCTGCAGCGGCTGGCAGCCGCCCCTTCAACACCAGCACGGGATTAAGCGGCGCCAGGCGGGTGCCATCGGCCAACGGGGCCCCCCGCCAGGCCTGATGCTGAGACACCGCCACCCGGCAGCCGGCCTGTTCAAGCAGCGGCCGCAGCTCCGCCAGGGCTTCCACGGTGGCGAGCGGGATCACCGCCATCCCGCCGGGCCGCAGGCGCTGCAGCACCGCCGCCAGCACCGCCGCGCGCTCGCGGCCACCGCCGCCGAGCAGCACCCGATCCGGATCGGGCAGCTCCGCCAGGGCTTCGGGGGCCCGGCCCTCCAGCACGCCGGTCGGTCTCACCCCCAACCGCTCGGCATTGGCTGCGATCAGAGCTGCAGAGCCGCCGCGGGCCTCCAGGGCCCAGAGCGCCAGGCCAGGCCGCAGCCGCAGCGCCTCGAGCCCCACCGAACCCACGCCGGCGCCGATATCCCAGAGCACGCCGCACTCGGGCAGCTCCAGATCAGCCAGCAGCTGAATGCGCACCTCCCGCTTGGTCATCAAGCCGGGGCGGTCGTCGTGCTGGAGGAACAGGCCGTCTTCAAGGCCAAACAGGGGGAGGGCTGCGGGATCAGCCGGGGGCGCCGGCGGCTCAGCGATCAGCAGCACCAGATGCAGCGGATCGAAGTCGGGCGGCAGGGGTGCCCCGGGGAGCAGCCGCTGCATCCGCTCCGCCGGATGGCCCAGCCGCTCGCACAGCCAGAAGGCATAGGCCGCCTCCAGGCCAGAGGCCGCCAGGATTCGCCGCACCTCTTCGGCGCCGCCGCGGCTGGGGTCGGTGAGCACCGCCAGGGCAGGTGGTCGCTTCTGCAGGGCGGGGGCCAGGGCTTCGGGGTCGCGGCCGTGCAGGCTGATCCAGCTGGCGTCCTGCCAGGGGCGGCCGAGGCGGGCAAAGGCCAGCTGGAGGGAGCAGGGGGCGGGATGAAAGCGCAGCTGGGCGGCCGGAAAGCGCTGCAGCAGCAGGCGACCGATGCCAAACCAAAGCGGGTCGCCACTTGCGAGCAGCACCGCCGGCCGGCCCGTCGCCAGGGCCTGCTCCAGCGGGCCGAAAATCTGCTCGGTCCGATCGCTGGCCAGGAGCTGGGGGCAGGGGTTCCCCGCCGGGATGCGGCCGGCCCCCTGTTCCTCCTGCCACCAGGGGCCAAGCTCCGCCAGCAAGCGCTGGGGGGCAAGCAGCAGCTGGGCTGCCCGCACCAAGGCGAGGCTGGGGGCCGGCAGCGCAGCCAGCCCTCCGGCATCGGTGCCGACCACCTCCAACACGGCCTGCTGAGCCAGGGCGCCCCACGGTCACTGCAGCCATGATGGCCGGCCTGTGCCACCGGACCCAGCCATGAGCGACCGCCGCCAGCGCATCCACGACCTGGTGCTGGCCCTGCTAGCCCAGCAAAACGACCTGGAGCTGCTGGCCGGCGACGGCACGGGCCTGCCCAGCGGCGATCCCGGCAATTGGATCGAACGCAACCGCCGCGTGGTGCAGCGCTATCAGGCCCTGGTGCGCTCGGCCGTGACCCTCGACGCCCTGGTGGATCAGGAGGTGAACGGCGGTTTCCAGGCGCCAGCGAACCAGGCCTACTGATCGGCTCTGCTCAATCCCGATCACCAGTCCAACACCAAAATCCGCTTAAACTGCTCTCAGGGTCGGACTCGAGGTAGCTGAAACCATGAAAGTGACCGTTGAACTTTCGGATACTGAGATGACCGAAATCCTGGAGCTCACCGGCGAGCGCAAGAAGGGGCCCGCCATCCGCCGCCTGATGGAGGAGGCCCTGCAGCAGCACCGTCGCGCCCAGATCGCTCAGCGATTCCTCAGCGGCGAGTGGGGCGTCGAGCTGGAGAGCTACGAGGCCGACCAGGAGCGCGAGCGCCAACGGAACCAGGAGTTCGCTGCATGACCCTGCTGCTCGACACCAGCCTGTGGATCGACTTCACCCGTACCCGGAGCCCGGCCCCCCTCAAACAGTTCATCGCGCCCTTCGTCCTCGACCCTGAGGCCCACCTGGCGGAACCGGTGCGTTTTGAGATGCTGCGTTCAGCCCGTCCAGACGAAACCCGCCAACTGAAAGCCCAGTTCGACACCCTGCCCACGCTCTCCACCCCTGCAGATCTGTGGCAGCGGGCGATCGACCTGGGCCAGGCCTGCCGCCAGATCGGTCAGACGGTTCTCAGCCTCGACCTCCTGGTGGCCGCCGTGGCTCTGCACCACAACGCGGTGCTGGTGAGTTTCGATGCCGATTTCGAAGCCATCGCCTCGGTGAGTGAGCTGCGCCTGCAGCGCCTTGAACGCCCTGCCTGACCCATTCGAAGCCTTTACGTTCATCTAGCCATCGCTTCTTCCTGCCATCTTCTGAACACACCACTTCTGTTAGAGCCCCTGCAGGAAGCCCAGTCCCAGCCGCCAACAACCTCTGACAAGCTGGACGCACCTTTTCTGGCCCCATGGCGCGCTTCGGCCTTTCAGCCCTCACATCGCTGCTGAAGGGCAACGGGGCTCCCACCGCTGGCAGCAGTAGCTGGAGCCGGGCCTTTGGCCTGGGTTGGGAGCAGCCCTACACGGTGCGTTACGCCAGCAACCTCGACGACGGTCCCAACCACGGCATGCCCCTGGGGGGCTTCGGCGCCGGCTGCATCGGCCGCGCCCCCGATGGCTCCTTCAACCTTTGGCACCTCGATGGCGGCGAGCACTGGTTTGGCAACTTGCCCGACTGCCAGTTCGCCCTGTTTGAAAGCGACGGCGACCAGAGTCGCGCCCATGCCCTAGCGGTGAAGCCAGAGGTCGATGCCTCCAGGCCCGCAGCCGGCGAACCCCTGAGCGCCTGGAGCTGGTATCCCGCCAGTAGCGACAAGCAGCGCACCGGCACCTATGCCGCCCGCTACCCGATCAGCAGCACCCAGTACACGGGTGTGTTCCAAGCCGAGGTGAGCTGCGAAGCCTTCAGTCCGATCCTGCCGGGCGACTACCAGCGCACCAGCTACCCGGTGGCGGTGTTCGTCTGGACCCTCACCAACCCCACCAACCGGCCCCTCGACCTCTCCCTGCTGCTGAGCTGGCGCAACACCACGGGCTGGTTCACCAACACAGATCCCACAGCAGCAGTCACGTTTCGAGATGACGGCAGCCCGGAGCACAACTACGTGCCCGCGATCGGCCGCAGCAAGGGCCACCGCAATACCTGGGTGGAGCACCCGGGGCTCAAGGGGGTGCTGCTTGATGGTGAGCGCGCCACCCCCCTCGCCGAGGGCCAGGGACAGTGGTGCATCGCCACCGCCGACCACCTCGAAGTGCAGCGCTGCAGCCGTTGGGATCCCAGCGGCAGTGGCGCTGAGCTGTGGGAACCCTTCGCCCGCGACGGCTCGATTCCTGATAGCAACAACGACCGCCGCAGTGGCGATAGCGACCCTGCCAGCGCCGCCCTGGCGGTGAAGTGCTGCCTGGAGCCGGGGGCCAGCATCGAGATTCCCCTGGTGATCAGCTGGGACCTCCCGGTCACGGCCTTCGCCACCGGCAGCCGCGCCCTGCGCCGCTACAGCGATTTTTTTGGCGAAGAGGCCGGCGGCGATAGCGGCACCAGCTCCGCCGCCATCGCCGCCGAGGCTCTTAGCGACTGGCGCGACTGGCGCGCCCAGATCGAGGCCTGGCAAAAGCCGGTGCTGGAGCGCAGCGATCTGCCCGAACCACTGCGGATGGCGCTGTTCAACGAGCTATACGATCTAGCCAGTGGCGGCAGCCTCTGGACCGCCGCTGCTGCAGGCGATCCGGTGGGTCAGTTTGGCGTGCTGGAGTGCCTCGACTACGCCTGGTACGAAAGCCTGGACGTGCGGCTTTACGGCTCCTTTGCCCTGCTGCAGCTCTGGCCCGAGCTCGACAAGGCCGTGCTGCGCAGCTTCGCCCGCGCCATCCCCGCTGCCGACGCCACACTGCGGCCGATCGGCTGGTATTTCACCCAGGGCAAGGGCCGGATGGAGGCCGCCCGCAAACTGGCCGGTGCCACCCCCCACGATCTGGGTGCCCCCAACGAGCGGCCGTTTGAGGCCACCAATTACACCGCCTATCAAGACTGCAATCTCTGGAAAGACCTGGCCAGCGACTATGTGCTGCAGGTGTGGCGCACCTTCAAGCTCGCTCCCAACGGCCCAGACCTCGGCTTCCTGGCCGAGTGCTGGCCGGCGGCTATCCAGGCCCTCACCTACCTCAAAACTTTCGACGTCAACAACGACGGCCTGCCCGACAACGGCGGCGCCCCCGACCAAACCTTCGACGACTGGCCGCTCAAGGGCGTCAGTGCCTACTGCGGCGCCCTCTGGATCGCCGCCCTGGAGGCGGGGCTAGCGATCGCCCAGCAGCTGCAACTGGAGCTAGGGCTAGACACAAGCGGCGAGCAGCGCCAACTGGGCGGCTGGCTGGAGCAGTCGCGCGCCAACTTCGACCTGCTGCTCTGGAACGGTGAGTTTTACAAAATCGATGCCGAGAGCGGCACGCCGGTGGTGATGGCAGACCAGCTCTGCGGCGACTTCTACGCCCGCCTGCTGGGACTGCCCGCCGTGGTGGCTGATGAGCGCGCCAGCAGTGCGCTCAAAGCGATTAAGGAGTCGTGCTTTGAGGGTTTCCAGGGGGGCCGGCTCGGCGTGGCCAATGGCCTGCGCCGCGATGGCACCCCGCTCGATCCCAACGGCACCCATCCCCTTGAGGTGTGGACCGGCATCAACTTCGGCCTGGCGGCCTACTACCGCCTAATGGGAGAAACCAGCACGGCCTTTGCCATCACCGGCGCCGTGGTGGAGCAGGTGTACAGCGGCGGCCTGCAGTTCCGCACCCCCGAGGCGATCACTGGCGTGAACACCTTCCGGGCCTGCCACTACCTGCGCGCCATGGCGATCTGGGCCCTGTGGGCTACCCACACCAACTGGCAAGCGATTCCAGGCGCCGAGCGCCAACCATGAAAAGCCTGCTTTCGCTGCTGCTGGCCCCCTTGCTGGCGCTAGGGCTCTGGCTGAGCCTGGCCACACCGGCCCAGGCCCTAGTCCACGCCCACAACGACGAGAATGGCACCCCGGTGGTGCGCAGCCTCGAGAGCCTGCGCGACCTCGACTACCAGAGCTGGCAGGTGGTGGCTTATCGCGAAGGCGCTCCTGGCGGCCCCCTGAGGCTGCGCATCGTGGGCTATCCCGGCAAGGTGCGGCTAGACCACCCCACATCTCTGCAGGTGCGCAGCGGCCACTTCCGCTGGGAGCTGGCCGATGTGACTCTGGCCAATCCCCAGCTGGCGGGTGATGGCCGCGCCGCCGCCGCCGAGTTTGATCTGGCCCCCCTGCTGGCCGACCTGCACCAAGACCGGCCCCTGCGCCTGGTGCTGCCGGGGGTGTTTGTGGAGCTGCCGGTGCCGCCATTTGTGGTGGCGGAATGGCGCAGCCTGCCCAGCGCTGCTGGATGAGCCAGTGATGCCCTCCACGGCGCCCTGGCTTCCCTGGATGCAACGGGCCCTGCAGCTAGCTGAGCTGGGCGCCGGACGCACCAGCCCCAACCCCCTGGTGGGAGCAGTGGTGCTCGATGCCGGCGGCTCGCTGGTGGGGGAGGGCTACCACGCCCGGGCCGGAGAGCCCCACGCCGAGGTGGGCGCCCTGGCCCAGGCGGGCGAGCGAGCCCGCGGCGGCACCCTGGTGGTGACCCTGGAGCCCTGCTGCCACCACGGCCGCACCCCCCCCTGCAGCCAGGCGGTGATCGCCGCCGGCATCGCCCGGGTGGTGGTGGCCATGGCCGATCCCAACCCCCAGGTGGCTGGGGGCGGCCTCGCCCAGCTGCGGGCCGCGGGCATCGAGGTGATCACCGGCGTAGCCGAGGCCGAGGCCCGCACGCTCAACCGGGCCTTCATTCACCGCATCAGCAGCGGCCGCCCCTTGGGCATCCTCAAGTGGGCCATGGGCATCGATGGCCGCACCGCCCTGAGCAATGGCGCCAGCCAGTGGATCAGTGGCCCCGAGGCCCGCGCTTGGGTGCACCGGCTGCGGGCCGGCTGCGATGCGGTGATCGTTGGCGGCGGCACCGTGCGCGCCGACGACCCCCTGCTCACCAGCCGCGGCCAACGCCAGCCCGAGCCGCTGCGGGTGGTGCTCAGCCGCCGCCTGGAGCTCCCTGCCAGTGCCCAGCTCTGGGATCAAAGCGCCGCCGCCACCTTGGTGGTGCATGGGCCAGAGGCTCCAGCCGCGGCCGCAGCCTCCCTGGATAAACGCGGCGTGCCCCGACTGGAGCTAGAGGGCTGCAGCCCCCGACTGCTGCTGGAGGCCTTGGCGCTGCGGGGCTGCAACCAGGTGTTCTGGGAGTGCGGCCCGGAACTGGCAGCCGCCGCCATAGCCGAAGGCTGCGTGCAGGAGCTGGTCGCCGTGATCGCCCCGAAGCTGATGGGCGGCCAGCCGGCCCGCACCCCCCTTGGTGAGCTGGGTTTCACAGCTATGGCCCAGGTGCGGAGCTGGCAGGCTCAAGCGCCCCGGCACCTGGGCAGCGATCTGCTCTGGCAACTCAGCTCACCTGCAGAGCTGGAGCCATGATCGCCACAAACCTGCCCTTCAATCTGCAGCTTCCCCTGGCGGGGGTGTTGCTTGCCCTAGGCACCTGGCTGCTGCTGGACCGGCTCGGCAGGCGTTGCCGCACCGGCTCCCTAGGCCAAGCCCTGCTGCTCAGCGGGCGAGTCAGCCTGGCGGGCACGGTGTTGCTCAGCAGTGCTGGCTGGTGGCTGGCGGGCCTGGAGGTGCGCAATCTGCTGCTCACCATCGGCGTGATTTGGACCCTGCTGCGCTGGCGCGGCGAACTCAAACAGCGCGCCGAGCACTACGCCGCCCAGTTGCTGCCGCATCTCTCCAGCAAGGATCAGCTGTTCCTATTCGATGTGCTCGACAAGCTGCTGACCACAGCAGCCCTGCTGGTGGTGCTGGTAATGGCCCTAGATCTGCTGGGTGTATCGGCGGGAGTGCTGATCACGGCAGGGGGCTTTGGAGCAGCGGCCCTGGGCTTCGGCGCCCGCACCATTGTGGAAAACGGCCTCAGTGGCTTGAGCCTCTACATCAACCGCCCTTTCGTGCTCGGCGACACCATCAACCTGCCCGGCCTGAATTTGCTTGGCACGGTGGAGCAGGTGGGCTGGTTTTATACCGAGCTGCGCGATCCGGAACGCCAGCGAATTTATGTGCCGAATGGGGTGTTCACCAGCCAAGCAATCCAGAACCTGGCCCAGATCGACAACCGCCGCATCTGGATCGAATTCGGCCTCAGCTACGCCGACCGGGAGCGCGTCGCCACGATCACCCAAAACCTGGAGCAGCGCCTCTCAAGCTTGCCCGGCCTAGACCCGGCCAAGGATCAGCTAGCCCACTTCGTTGGCTACGGCGAGTCCAGCCTCCAGCTGCGCCTGCTCTGCTACGCCGCCAGCAGCGACATCCACGCTGCCTGGGCCCTGCGGCAGCAAGCCCTGCTGTTGATCGGCGAGGTGGTGGAGCAGGCCGGTGGATCGATGCCCTTCCCCACCAGGCTGCTCATACGAGCTCCGGATGCAAGGGATCACCCTTGAACGGCCCCTGCACCTGGGATGTGATCCAGCCACCGTAGAAGCCGCCAGGCTGGGGCTGCACGGGTTCACCATCCAGCCAGCACCCGTCCATCAAGGCCGGGTACACCGCAAACCAACCGGACAAAGCAGCAAAGGCCTGGCTGGGTTCGGGGTAGGTCCACACCGCCCGCCGCACCCGGCGCTCGGCCGGGCCACCCCCATCAACCACCACATCGAAGTAGCGGGCCACCCCCTTCCACTCGCAAAAACTGGCTCCGCTGCTGGGCGATAGCAGCTCCTGGCGCACCGCCTCGGGCGGCAGGTAGTAGGTGGGTGGGTGAAAGGTTTCCAGCACCCGCAAACTGCGGCGGCTCTCGGCCAGAAGCTGGCCAAGGGCCTCAACCCGCACCAGCTGGCTGCTCTCAACCAGGGCCGGTGGGCGGGGGTAGGCGCCTACCTGCTCAGGGGCTGCCATCAGGAATAAATGAAATTGCGCAACCGCCGGCCTTCAGCGCCAGCCCGCTCCTGCAGCTCCGCATCGCTGAGGCTGGACTCCTGCCGCTGCTGCGCGGCGATCACATCAGCCTCCTCAAGGGCATAGCCAGCGCCGCGGGCCAACTCCAGGAAGTCCTGCAGCTCCAAGGGCTCCGCCAGCTGGGTCGCCAGCTGGGGCGATTGGCGGGCATGCGCCAAAAAGGCATCGAGGCGCTCGAGGCTCACAGGTCCAGTTCCAACTGCGGTTGGTCTAGCGCCATCGCTGCCCCATCGGCCTGCCAGTCGCCCCCATCCCAGGGCAGCAGCAGCAATTCGAGGGCCCGCAGGCCATGGCCATCTGTGGGCTCGAGCCAGGCCTGCTCCAGGCCGTTGGGAATCACCACCGGCATGCGCCGGTGGATTGGCGCCACTAGGGCATTGGGGGCGGTGGTGAGCACGCAGCAGCTGTCGAGCTCGCTGCCATCGGGGCCTATCCAGCGCTCCCAGATGCCGGCAAGCCAAAACAGATCGCCATCGCGGCGGCGCAGCCACTGGCCCTGCTCCCAAAAAGCATCAGCAGGAATAAGGCAGCGGCGATGGCGCCAGGCGGCGCGAAAGCTGGGCTTGAAGGCCACCGTCTCAGCGCGGGCATGCAGGCAGCGGTGGGCGGTGGCGGGATCCTTGACCCAGTCGGGCAGCAGCCCCCAAAGGGCTAGCCCCACCTGCAGCTGGCCATTTTCCTGGCGCTGGATCAGCAGGGGTTCGCCGGGAAGCACTTGCGAGCGCGGCGCGTAGTGGGCCGCCAGACCGGGCGGCAGGGGGCCCTGCAAGCGGGGCTGCAGGCGATCGAAGTCGGCGCAGAGGGAGTAGCGACCACACATAGCTGAATTGGGTCCTCGTTCGGTTCTCCCAACCCGCCGCCGAAACGACCAGGGGACCACAGCCCTAGTTTGGGTGCACCTTTGGCTGCCGCACCATGGCGATCCGCCAGGACGACAACCGCCCTAACCGCCGCTTCGGAATCATCAACCTGGTGTTGATCGGTTTTGGTGTGCTGCTGCTGTTCAGCAACTTCCTGCCCAATCCAGCTGCCCAGGTGCCGCGGGTGCCCTACTCCCTGTTCATCGACCAGGTGAATAGCAGCAACGTCAAACGGGCCTACATCACCTCAGACCAGATCCGCTACGAGCTCAAGGAGCCCGAAGAGGAGGGCGCTCCCACGGTGCTCTCCACCACGCCGATCTTCGACATGGATCTGCCCCAGCGACTCGAGTCGCACGGGGTTGAGTTCGCCGCCGCTCCCCCCCAGAAGCCCAGCTTCCTCACCACCGCCCTGAGCTGGGTGGTGCCGCCTCTGATCTTCATCCTGGTGCTGCAATTCTTCGCCCGCCGCCAGATGGGCGGTGGCGCCCAGGGAGCTTTGAGCTTCACCAAGAGCAAGGCCAAGGTTTATGTGCCCGATGAGGAATCACGGGTCACCTTTGCCGACGTTGCTGGCGTGGATGAGGCCAAGGCCGAGCTCGCCGAGATCGTTGACTTCCTCAAAAAACCCGAGCGCTACGCCGCTATCGGCGCCCGCATTCCCAAAGGTGTGCTGCTGGTGGGCCCTCCCGGCACGGGCAAAACCCTTCTATCCAAGGCCGTTGCAGGTGAAGCAGGCGTGGCCTTCTTCATCATTTCCGGCTCCGAATTCGTGGAGCTATTCGTTGGTGCTGGCGCTGCACGAGTGCGCGATCTATTCGAAGAAGCCAAGAAAAAAGCGCCTTGCATCATCTTTATCGACGAGCTCGATGCCATTGGTAAGAGCCGTTCGGGCTCGATGGGTGTGGTCGGCGGCAACGACGAACGCGAGCAGACCCTCAACCAGCTGCTCACGGAGATGGATGGCTTTGCCGGCCAGGACAAGCCGGTGATCGTGCTGGCAGCCACCAACCAGCCCGAAACCCTTGATGCCGCCCTGCTGCGTCCTGGTCGTTTTGACCGCCAGGTGCTGGTGGATCGCCCCGACCTGTCAGGGCGCAAGCTGATTCTGGAGATCTACGCCAAGAAGGTGAAGCTCTCCAGCACCGTCGATCTCGACAAGATTGCCCAAGCCACCAGCGGCTTTGCCGGCGCCGACCTGGCCAACCTCGTTAACGAAGCAGCCCTGCTCGCCGCCCGCTCCTATCGCACCGAGGTGGAGCAAGGCGACCTCAACGAGGCGATTGAGCGCGTGGTGGCTGGCCTGGAGAAGAAGAGCCGGGTGTTGCAACCCGATGAGAAGAAAGTGGTGGCTTATCACGAAGTCGGCCACGCAATCGTTGGACACCTAATGCCAGGCGGCAGCAAGGTGGCCAAGATCTCGATCGTGCCCCGCGGTATGAGCGCCCTGGGATACACCCTGCAGCTGCCTACCGAAGAGCGCTTCCTCAATTCCAAGGAAGACCTCGAGGGTCAAATTGCCACCTTGCTGGGCGGTCGCAGCGCTGAAGAGGTGGTGTTTGGTGAGGTCACCACCGGCGCCGCCAACGACCTGCAACGCGCCACCGACATCGCCGAGCAGATGGTGGGCACCTTCGGCATGAGCGAAACCCTCGGCCCCCTGGCCTACGACAAGCAGGGCGGCAGCCGCTTCCTCGGCGGCAACAACAACCCCCGCCGGGTGGTGAGTGACGCCACGGCCCAAGCGATCGATAAGGAGGTTCGCTCCCTTGTCGACAACGCCCACAACAAGGCGCTGGCGATCCTTAACCACAACCGGGCGCTGCTTGAATCGATCTCCGAAAAGATCCTCGAGAAGGAGGTGATCGAAGGCGACGATCTCAAGGAGCTGCTGGCCAGCAGCGTCATGCCCTAGGAGTTGAGCCATGGCCGCCATCAGTGCCTATCCACCCCTAGAAGAGCTGCGCGGGCGAGACCTGCTCTCCTCGGCCGACCTCAACGGCGAGCAAACCCAGGCCCTGCTGCAGCTGGCGGCCGACCTAAAGGCCGGCCCCAGCAGTATCGATTTAGGGGGCAAAACCCTCGGACTGATCTTCAGTAAGGCCTCCACCCGCACTCGGGTGAGTTTCTCGGTGGCCATGGCCAGGCTTGGTGGCCAAACGATCGATCTCAATCCCCAGGTGAGCCAGGTAGGCCGCGGTGAGCCGGTGGCAGACACGGCGCGGGTGCTGAGCCGCTATGTGGATGCCCTGGCGATCCGCACCTTCGCCCAGGGCGAACTCGAGGAGTACGCCCACTGGGCCACGATCCCGGTGATCAATGCCCTCACCGACCTGGAGCACCCCTGCCAGGCCCTCGCCGACTACCTGACGCTGCAGGAGGTCTTCGGAGCAGTGGAGGGCCTGACCCTCAGCTACGTGGGCGACGGCAACAACGTGGCCCACTCGTTGATGCTCTGCGGCGCCCTGCTCGGGGTGAATGTGCGCATCGGCTGCCCGGTGGGATTTGAACCCGATGCAGCCGTGCTTGAGCAGTCACGCCACCTAGCGGCGGCTCGCGGATCCGAGGTGGTGGTGCTGCACGAGCCGGTGGCTGCCGTGCGCGGCGCCCACGCCCTCTACACAGATGTGTGGGCCTCAATGGGGCAGGAGGAGGAAAAGGCAGAGCGGCAAAGGGCCTTCGCCGGCTGGTGTCTCAACGAAGAGCTGGTGGCAGAAGCAGATCCAAGCGCAATCGTGCTGCACTGCCTGCCGGCCTATCGCGGCCTGGAAATCAGCGCCGGCGCCATGGAGGGCAGCTCCAGCCGCGTATTTGACCAGGCCGAAAACCGCCTCCACGCCCAACAAGCCCTACTGGCAGCCCTACTCGGCGGCACCTGAGCTGGACAAACAGGCCGCGAGGCGGTACATCTGTATCAGCGACGTGGCGTCCGTGCCCCATCCCAGCAACAACCAAGTCCAGCAAGAGCTCTCCTCTGCCCAGCAAGAGCTATACGACTGGCTTAGCGACTACATCGGCAGCAACCGCCACAGCCCCTCGATCCGCCAAATGATGGAAGCTATGGGGCTGCGCTCTCCGGCGCCGATCCAGAGCCGCCTGCGCCACCTGCAGCAGAAGGGCTGGATCACCTGGCAAGAGGGCCAAGCCCGCACCCTGCAGCTCCTGGGCGGCATGGCCAGCGGCATCCCGGTGCTCGGCGCCGTGGCCGCCGGCGGCTTGGTTGAAACCTTCGACGACATCCAGGAGCGCCTCGACCTGGCCCCCGTGCTCGATACCCGCGGCCTTTTTGCCCTCACCGTGAATGGCGATTCAATGGTGGACGCCCACATCGCCAACGGGGACGTGGTGCTGCTTGAACCTGTCAGCGACCCGAGCCGGCTCAAAGCAGGCACGATTGTCAGCGCCCTGGTGCCAGGCAGTGGCACCACCTTGAAGCACTTCCACCGCAGCGGCGCCACGGTGACCCTGGAAGCAGCCAACCCCGCCTATGCCCCAATCGTGCTCCCCGCCGACCAGGTAACGGTGCAGGGCAAGCTAGTGGCCGTCTGGCGCCAGGTCTAAACGGATGGCGTTGTAAGCTCACAAAGAGCCAGGCAAGGTCACAAGCCAAGCGGAATGACCAGCATTCCGTTGTCATGGCGTCCTATAGGGGCCATAGCTCAGCTGGTAGAGCACCTGCATGGCA